>JAZLEZ010000052.1:0-16832 GCA_045615505.1 Sphaerochaetaceae bacterium
GGGCCGGAAGTAGGTGCAGGGTACAGGATAAATGAGAAACTGAATGTATTTGCAGGATGTGAGATGCTGTTCGGATTCCCTAAGAAAGGTGAAGTACATTACAGAGAGATGAGAGTAACACCTGTTTTAGGTGTAGGATACACATTCTGATAAGGGGAGGACGAGGATTATGAAGAAAGTTTTGACAATTACATTATTGGTCCTTCTTGCTGTTGGGCTGTTTGTTTCCTGCAATGCGGATGCTGTGGAAGCAGTGTATGAATCTGAAGGTTCTTCCGGAGATTGTTATGTAGGTTCTGTAGAAATTTTGACACTTCCTATAACTGTTGCTTTTGTTAAAGATTCCAATTCAAACTGGTGGATTATCTGTGGTAGTCATCAATCTGGAGATGAGCAACTTACTTGTATGTTTTTTCTAAATACTAATCAGTCAGGAGACATAGTATCCACAACTGAATCAATAGAAGGCATAGATTTTTCATTTTCTCTTTCTTCCAAGAAATTGGAATTGACAGGAACTCTATCTGTAACTTGTGTTCTTAATTCTGCAACTATCAAGGAAATAGCAGATTTGCAGGAAATATTTGATTATCAGATACAAGAAAGAAGCTTAGAAGCGTATGAAGGAACTAATCTTCTTATTTGTGAATGTAAAGGTACAGAATACAAGTTTGTAGCTGGATCTGATTGATGAAGCATTGATTTGACGAAAATAAACCCTACAATCTTAACTGAACTGGACAGTTCAAAAAGGTTGCAGGGTTTTTTATTGTCAGAAGCTATAGAAGTAATATCCGCAAACTCCTTATCCGACAATATTTAATTTTGTTTCGGACTCAATGTTGAAAATATGATAAATAATGCAGGTATTGATGTTTGCTCTGTGGACTGCTTCTTGTTTTGGCGAAAATGAAGGAGCTCCGGTAGCTATCAATTTTATCTCGAATACTATGTATGTTTTGAGTCAACCAAAAGATTATGCACGTGATACTCGAGAAAATCGTCATTTGCTGCGTTTAGTGTACGATATTTAGAAAAACGAATAGATAGCATAAAACATGGGGGCTGTTATATTTTTGCATCTCATTGATTTATAATACCGGGATTTTGTATGTTTAACATACTTGTTGCAGATTTACAGTATGAAAAACGGAAATCTGGATATGATGACACGGATATCCGTCTGATATATACTCTGAAAATGTGGATAGCTATAACACAGATGACATAATCTATGCTCTTGCGACAGGTTGGATGAAAAGTGCCATTGCAGTAATTCGTGTAAGCGGAAACGGATGCATCCAAGCCATTGAGCACTCTTTTTCCTCTAAAAAAAAGATTTCTGATTATCCTTCCAACACAGCTGTTTACGGTCATCTGTACAACATAAAGAAGAACTGCAGACTTGATGATTGCATCATAACCGTTTTCAAGGATAAACATGGCTATACAGGAGAAGAAAGTGTTGAAATCTCCTGCCACGGAGGACTAGAAACAGTTAAGAGTATCCTCAGATATCTTCAGGAACTGGGATTCAGGGAAGCAAAAGGCGGAGAGTTTACACTCAGAGCATTTCTCCATGGGAAAATGGACCTTACAAAGGCGGAGGCCGTCAACGAACTGATTAACAGCCGCGGAAACGAAGGCCGGATTATGGCATTGAACAGGCTTTCTGGAGCATTGTATGAAAGAATTTCCGAAATTAAAGAAATTGTGCTGCAGATAATGAGTACCGTCGAAGTTCAGCTTGACTATTCTGAAGATGAAATAGGAGAAGACCTTTCATTCCCCTTTGAAAAACTTAATCGGGCTGTTGAAATGCTAGGCAAAATTTCCTGCACCTATAATACGGGATGCCTTTATTCCCAAGGTGCCAGAATTGTACTTGCAGGAGCAGCAAATGCCGGAAAAAGCAGCCTGTTCAACCTGTTTCTCAAAGAAGACAGAGCGATTGTAAGTGAAATAAAAGGAACCACAAGAGACTATCTTGAAGCACAGTGCTCAATCAACGGAATACCGGTAAGAATGTTTGATACCGCAGGACTTAGGGAAAGCTCCGATATTCTTGAAGAAGAAGGAATCAGAAGATCTCATAATCTTCTTGAAAGTGCAGACATTATCGTTTATCTGATAGATGCCAGCGAACCTGTTGACGATAAAACAATCAGTGAAAATCCTAAATGCATAAAAGTCGTCAACAAAACAGATATAAACCCAGAAATCCCGGAAGACTGCATAGGTTTGTCCGTAAAGACAACAGAAGGATTTGACAAACTTTGCAATGAAATTGAAATACATCTGAAAAAAGACCTTGAAATCGTTCCGGATTCGGAACTGGTAATAGAAAACCAAAGACAGAAGGAAAATCTGGAAAGAGCAATACAGGCTCTGACGGATGCAAAATGCCATATGAATTCGGAACTGCCCCTTGATATTGTTACAATGGATATTCAGGAAGCTCTGCAGGCTCTGGGTGAAATTACCGGAGAAGTGACGACGGACGATATTCTTGATAAAATATTCTCCGGTTTCTGTGTAGGAAAATAAAAGGACGGAAAATGGATTACGATGTGATAGTAATCGGTGGAGGACATGCCGGAATTGAAGCCTGTCTTGCATCTTCAAGAATTGGATTCAGAACTCTCTTGATTACCCAAAGTCTGGATGCGATAGGAAGACTGTCGTGCAACCCTGCCGTAGGCGGACTGGCAAAAGGAAACATAGTCCGTGAAGTAGATGCTCTTGGCGGCCAGATGGGCAAACTCATAGACAGCACAATGGTTCAATTCCGGATTCTCAACAGAAGAAGAGGACCTGCAGTACAGGCACCACGAGCTCAGGCTGATAAATTCTCCTATTCCCGTCTTGCGAAAGAAACCTTGGAAAACCAGAAGAATCTTGAACTGTTCATGGATACGGTTGTGGACATTCTCACTACCGGAGACGGACACAAAGCAGAAGGAGTACTGACAAAAAGAGGCATTACATTTACATCCAGAGCAGTTGTCCTTACAACCGGAACATTTATGAACGGTAGAATCTTCATAGGTGAATATGATGCACCGGAAGGGAGACTGGGAGAAGAAGCAGCCATAGGACTTGGGGACAGGCTGAGGGAAAAAGGATTTAATGTAGGAAGACTCAAAACCGGAACTCCCGCAAGAGTAAAATACTCCTCTTTACGCCTTGAAAAAATGGAAAGACAGGATGGAGACTCCGAAATCGTTCCGTTCAGCTTTATGACAGACAGAATTGAAAGAGAACAACTGCCGTGCTGGATAACATATACCTGTGAAAAAACCCATCAGGTAATAAGGGACAACATACAAAGATCTCCGCTGTACGGCGGAAAAATTGTAGGCAGAGGACCCAGATACTGTCCTTCCATAGAAGACAAGGTGATGCGATTCCCCGAAAGACCCAGACACCAGATTTTCGTTGAACCTGAAGGAAAGGGAACACAGGAAATGTACCTCAACGGGCTCAGCACATCCCTACCTGAAGAAGTACAGCATCAGATTATCCACAGCATCTCCGGACTGGAAGAAGCAATAATAATGCGCCCCGCATACGCTGTCGAATACGATTATCTTGATCCGCTTCAGCTGAAGAACTCACTTGAATCCATGGTTATTGAAAACCTGTTTGTTGCAGGGCAGACAAACGGAACAAGCGGATACGAAGAAGCCGCCTGTCAGGGCCTGATTGCCGGAATCAATGCCTGCCAGAAACTTAAAAACGACAAACCTCTTGTTCTGGACAGAACCGAGGCCTATATAGGAGTTCTTATTGACGACCTTGTTACCAAAGGCACAAAAGAGCCCTACAGAATGTTCACCAGCAGGGCAGAATACCGACTGAATCTGAGACATGATAATGCAGACGAAAGACTCACCCGAAAAGGATTCGAAATAGGACTTGCAACCTCCGAACGCTTGGAAAGACTCGTTGAAAAAACACAGGCAATGGAATCTTTGCAGGAGCTCCTCAAAAGCAGAAGTTACGAATGTAAAAATGCCTATGAGGCCCTTAAACGACCCGAAGTGTCCATTGATGAGATGTCAGAAAAAATAACGGAAATCAGTTCATATCCGGCAAGTGTCAGACTTCAGACTGAGCTTAAAATCAAGTACGACGGTTACATCAAGCGACAGGATAAATCGGTTGACAGATTTACACGGCTGGAGAACATTGTAATCCCCGAAGATTTTGACTATGACTCAATTGACGGTATTTCTGCAGAATCAAAAGAAAAATTCAAAGCTGTAAAACCACAATCTCTGGGACAGGCTTCCAGAATTTCAGGGGTGCGGTCTTCTGATGTTGCAGTTTTGCTGATTCATCTGAGAAAATGACGGAAACGCGATGAAAAGAGAACTATCGGAACTACTGAAAGAAGGCATAGAAAGAATAGACAGCTCCTTGTACAACAGCTCACTGTTTTTTAAACTTGAAAAACTCTTTGATGAAATAATGCTGTTCAATCCTGTTTACAAACTTGTTGCCTGTGATGAAAGGGAACTTGTTGTAAAACACCTTCTGGATTGCCTTGCTCCTGCAGCCATAATCAGGAAGCACAGCGAAGGAGCGGAAACTTTTGCAGATTTAGGGTCGGGTGCGGGCCTTCCCGGAATAGTATTGGCTTCTGCTATGCCTGATTACGGTTTCACTTTAGTGGAAAGAATGGGAAGAAGAGCAGGTTTCCTGAGAAATACCGTTGCTCTTACAGGCATGGCAGAACGAACGGAAATCATTCAATCGGATTTATCTGAGTTGAACAGACAGTTCGATGCCGTAACTTTCCGGGCTTTCAGACGGATGAAGGACATAGCCTCAGATTTGGAAAGAATCACACATAAAGGTTCTGTGATTTTTGCCTACAAAAGCAATGAAGACGACATGGAAAACGAATTGAAAGATCTTGAAAAAATCTGCCCGGCAGTATTTTGCTCTGAGATTGTTCCGTACAATGTTCCTTTCCTCAATGCCCCCAGAAACTTGCTTATAATTACACGCATTTCATAAATGTACAAACTGTGATATTATTGGTATTCGGAAAAGGATGCGTTGAAGAAATGGCAGAAAAAAAGAAAAACATTCTTATCAAGTTATTATCGGTTCTGTTCACATTGATTGCGGGTGCTGTTTTTGCAGAACCGTATCTGAATCTTGCAGAGGGATATTTCATCTCTGCCTCTTTGAAAGGACTTCATTCTTTTTGTGTATATCACTTCGGTTTTTTTGCCCGACCGGAACTTCAGCAGTTTACCCTTGTTCCTTTTGTTCTTTTCTTTGTACTTATTACGATTCTTGTTATCAGCGGAATTCACTTTGTTTATTCGTTCTATCTTGGAACTGCATTTGCAGGTTTCTATGTTATAGCTGCATACATTCAGAAAGACAGCGGATACTTCGGTTCAATCAAGCAGATGCCTGCGGAAAACTGGCAGTACATAGGTTATCTTCTGCTTTTCGGTTCTCTGTTTGCGATGGTTTTTCTCAGTATAAAGGAAATCGGATTATGCAGAGGCAAAGCCGATAAAACGGATAAATCGGATAAAACGGATAAAGCCGAAAGTCTGGAAAAGGCCGAAAAGACCGAAAAAGAAGGACCTCAAAAGAAAACAAACAACAAAATCGTTTCTTCCGATGCTGCATTATTTGCAATTACTTCTGTAAAAGTACCGGATTTCAAGAGTTATCCCAATTTTTCTAAGGATTCTTCATTGGGTTACATCAAGGCAAACGAGGATTTCAAAGATGAAAGTTCTTCTGTTGAATCATCAATCAATCCCGGAATATTTGCCATCGCCAGTCTTGACGGAGACCTTCACAGACAGGCAATGACTGAAATGGGTGCTCAGCACCAGAAAGATCTGGAAAAAAACAGATTGCTTTCAAACATTTTCAAACCCAGAAATCTCAGAAAAAAACTTGAAGAAGATGAGAAGGAAAACAGACCTCTTCCGACTATTGACGATAATATCTGTTTTGACCTGACGGATTCCGGTTCCGAACCGGACAGGGAAGCCGTAGAGCACATTACTCCGATTTCCATTGAACAGCCTGAAGCAACGCAAATTGCTTCAAATAGTCCTGTGTTTGAACAGCAAGTCATCAAACATATTGTAGATGAAGGTTCTGAGGGGGATGAAAGTCCTGAAGAGGCTGCTGAAAAATATCGGAGGATGAAGGAAGAAGAACATGCAGACCCCCTGAACGGTGCAACATTTGACTATGTGTCCGGAGTAGGCGGACTAAAGAGTTCAAAAGATGGAAAATATGTTTATGATTCATCCAAATTCCGCTATAAGTTCCCGCCGGAAACCCTGCTTAGACATTATGAAACTTCTTCAAAGCAGTCCGTTGATCTGCTGCATGACCAGAACGGTCACATAATTGTTGATACTTTGGCTCAATTCAGAATAGAAACACAGCTTGTAGGTGTTCAGCATGGACCTACTTTTACTCTTTACGAGCTTGCTCTTGCAAAGGGAATCAGAGTGAATACCGTTCTCAATCTTGCAGATAATATTGCAATGGATCTTGCAGTTCCGAGTGTCAGAATTCTTGCTCCTATTCCGGGAAGATCTGCAATCGGTATTGAAGTCCCGAACAAGAACAGAGATACAATCGGTTTTGATATGATGATGCCGGCACTCAAGTCCAAGACCTTGAAGATTCCTATGGTTCTGGGAAAGACAATCACAGGCGATTCAATCGTAATTGACCTTGCAGGAGCTCCTCATCTGCTTATTGCCGGTACAACCGGTTCCGGAAAGTCCGTTTGCGTCAATTCTCTTATCTGCTCGATTCTCTTTACCAAGACTCCAAAGGAAGTCAGGATGATACTTGTTGACCCTAAGATGGTAGAACTTACCGTTTACAATGATATTCCGCATCTTCTTACTCCGGTTATCACAGATGCAAAAAAAGCTATCAAGGTTATGGCTTTCATTGTTGAGGAAATGGAAAGAAGAATGAGTATGTTCAGTATGGTAGGGGCAAGAAAGATTGAGGACTACAATCAGAAAATCAAGGATAAACAGTATCTTAGGGCTCAGCTTCCGTACATTGTCGTTATTGTTGACGAATTTGCAGATTTGATGATGGTTGTAGGAAAGGAACTTGAGTCTTATATCAAGAGAATTACAGCAATGGCCAGATTTACGGGCATTCATCTTGTTCTTGCAACTCAGAGGCCTTCTGCTGATGTCATTACGGGTATTATCAAGAGTAATATTCCTACACAGATTGCTTTTGCAGTGTCAAACCAGATTAACAGCCGAATCATTCTTGATGCAAACGGTGCTGAAAAATTACTGGGAAAGGGTGATATGCTTTATGCAAGTGCATCCAGCAGAACTCCCAACAGAATTCAGGGTGCTTATATTGACCCTGAAATTGAAGATATTGTCAGTTTTGTAAAAACTCAGGGTGAACCTGATTACATAGATGAAGCGTATTTTGAAGACGATGAGGAAGAGGAACAGGATGATTCTTCAACTTCTCTTTCCGCCGGCGGTGAAGACCTCTACATGAGGGCATGGAAGATTGTAGCAGACCGGGGTGAGGCAACCGCTTCATATCTTCAGAGGCGTCTTTCAATAGGGTATAACAGAGCTGCAAATCTCATCGAACAACTTGAAGAGAACGGTTGTATAGGGCCTGCCCGAGGTTCTAAGCCAAGAGAGATTCTCCGCTATCCGGATTCACGCAGCGAACAAGGTTGATAACAGATGAAATTTTCTGAATTGGAATTACACAATCAGACAATGGGAGGCATAAAGGCCTCCGGTTTTGTGAATTGTACGGATGTACAGAGTAAGGCTCTCCCTATAGGTCTATCCGGAGAAGACCTTATGGTTCAGTCCAAGACGGGCAGCGGGAAGACTGCCGTTTTCATTCTTTCTTTTCTTGAAAAGTATCTCTATAACAAGGAAAGGAATCTTACTTCAAAGTGCCTTATTGTTGCTCCCACAAGGGAATTGGCTCAACAGATTGCATCCGATGCAAAAAAGCTGTGTTCAAAGACAAAGGATTTCACAATAGGATGTTTTTTCGGCGGTGTGGGTTATGAGAGTCAGAAAAAACTGCTGAAAAAAGGTTGCGATATTATTGTAGGTACACCCGGAAGGCTTCTTGATTTCATCAAAGGCGGTCAGCTTGATATTTCTTGTGTGGATACTTTTGTTCTGGATGAGGCAGACCGTATGTTTGATATGGGTTTTCTGCCGGATATCAGAACCATTTTCAGGTTTCTTCCTCCTAAAGAAAAGCGCCAGACAATGTTGTTTTCGGCAACTCTGGAAGAGAGGGTAAGAGAACTTGCATGGGAGTATATGAACGATTGTCAGGTTGTTGAAATGGAGTCGGACCATATAACCGTTGATAAAATCACGCAGGAACTTTACCATGTTGCAAAAAGTGAAAAGTTCATGCTTTTCCTACAGCTCCTTGCATCGGAAAAACCCAAGGCTGCGCTTGTTTTTACAAACAGCAGATATATGACTGAAGAGGTTTCACGCCGTCTCATTCTCAACGGTTACAACGCAACCTATCTTTCAGGAAACTTATCGCAAAAAGCCAGAGATAAGGCTCTTTCGGATTTGAAGAGCGGTAAGATTTCAATTCTTGTTGCAACTGATGTTGCTGCAAGGGGTCTTCAGATTGATGATTTGCCTCTTGTGGTCAACTACGATATTCCGGAAGACTACGAGAACTATGTCCACCGTATCGGTCGAACTGCCAGAGCGGGAAAGAGCGGAAAGGCAATATCGCTTGCAGATGAAGAATTTGTTTATGGTCTGGAGGCTATAGAGAAGTATATCAAGATGAAGATTCCCGTAATATGGCCTGATAATTTGCCGGAGGTTGAAGATAAATCTCTGCGCTCATCTTCCAAAGCGAGGTCGGGTACACACAGTTCTGTTGATAAAAAGATAACTCGGAAAAATACTAAGGAACAGGTTCAGAAACAGATACATCGTCAGTCTTCTGCTGTCAAACCTACTCATTCGCTCGGAAAAATGACTGAAAAGGAAAGATTGGAATACTACAAAAAGAAGTACGGATTTGAACCTGTAAAGAAGAAGCATTGCCCTATGTTTTATCTTTTCTGGGCAGTTCCGTTCGTCCTTGTTGCTTTTGTCCTTCAGTTTACGGTTGGAACTATGTTAAGTTTTGTTCTCAGAATTTTCGGGAAAAAAGTTTCGGACAACTGGCTTTTCTTTATTTCAAAGATTTTTTCAAAATTCTTTCTTTTTTTGTTGGGAGTCAAGGTTCATGTCAGCGGAGATTTGAGCGTAATCAATTCTGACGAACCTATCTGCTTTGTCTCCAATCACACCAGTATTCTTGATGTTCTTCTTGTTTTTGCTTGTACTGATGCCCATACCGGTTTTGTTGCAAAAAAAGAACTTGCTTGGATTCCTTTTTTCAATCTCTCTGTTTTGTCTCATCATGTGGTTTTCATTGACCGTAGTAATCTGAAAAGAGGTATCAAGGCCATTGAACGGGCTGTTGCGAAGATAAAGAAGGGAAACAATATGCTTATTTATCCTGAGGGTTCAAGAAGCAAAACAGGGGTCATTGCACCTTTCAGACAAGGCTCATTCAGGCTTGCTTCTCAAAGCGGTGCAAAAATTGTTCCCATTACGGTAAAAGGTGTAAGAAGTGCATTTGAAGATAGGAAAAAATGTTTTCAGCATACTGTTTGCTATTTAAATGTCGGTAAGTCTTTTGATACTTCGGGCATTTCAGACAGAAACGGTGTGAACATACTTGCAAATAAAATTGAAACTTATATAAATAGTGTTTATCAGTCTTTAGGACGGAACTCAAATCGTTCCTTCAGAGGTAAAAATGGATACTAAGAGGATTCTGACAATTCAGGATATTTCATGTGTAGGTCAATGCTCGCTCACAGTTGCTTTACCTATTCTTTCTGCGTGCGGTTTTGAGACTGCGATTCTGCCTTCTGCAGTTCTTTCTACACATACGGCCGGTTTTTCCGGTTTTACTTTCAGGGATCTTACGGAAGATTTTCCTGCAATAGAAAAGCATTGGAACAAGGAAGAAATCTTATTTGATGCAGTTTATACCGGCTATCTGGGAAGTACAAAGCAGATTGATTATGTTAAAAGCATAATCCGTTCCTCCGCAAAAAAGCATGCTGTCAGGGTTATTGACCCTGCAATGGGAGATAACGGTAAGCTTTATCCGATTTTCAACGATGAGTATGTTCAGGCTATGAAGGGGCTTTGCAAGCTTGCAGATATTGTTGTTCCCAACATTACCGAGGCCTGTTTCCTCACAGGAACCGAATACAGAGAAGTGTATGATGAAGAATACATTCTCAATCTTCTTAAAAAGCAGGCCGATGCAACCGGAGCTACTGTTGTATTGACCGGTGTCAGTTACAGAAAGGCCAAGACGGGTGTTGCTGTTTACAAAGACGGCGGCTACAGTTACTACGAACACAGGCAAATTTCCAAGGGTTGTCACGGAACGGGTGATGTCTATGCTTCTGCTTTTGTCGGTGCTTTGATGAACGGAAAGAATGAGTTTGAGAGTGCAAAGATTGCAGCAGACTATGTTGTTTTATGTATAAAGAACACTCAGAATGACCCGGATCACTGGTACGGTGTAAAGTTTGAGCCTGTTCTAGGTAAATTGATTAAGATGGTCAGAAAATAATGGACGGTGAAAAAAAAGAGAATAAGATGGGGACGATGCCGGTAGGTAAGCTTCTGGTATCAATGTCCCTTCCTGCTATGTTTTCCATGATGGTACAGGCTCTGTACAACATTGTTGACAGTATTTTTGTATCAAGGTATTCGGAGATGGCTCTTACGGCCGTTTCCTTGGCGTTTCCTGTTCAGACTCTTATGATTTCATTTGCCGTCGGTATTTCCATCGGCATTACCTCCGTTGTCTCCAGAAGGCTTGGTGAAAAAAGAGAAGATGATGCTTTTATTGCAGCACAAACAGGTTACACGATTCTTCTTATCTGCAGTGCGTTTTTTTTGCTTTTAGGGCTTACAGTAGTACGATTGTTTTTCCGGATTTACACAGATGATTCTGCTCTTCTTAAAATGGGTACGGATTATCTTACAATCTGTACTGTTCTGGGTGTAGGTTGTTTTATTCTAACATTCACTGAAAAAGTGCTTCAAGGAACCGGTGATACAATTCATCCGATGATTATTCAGATTACCGGAGCTGTTTTCAATATCATATTTGATCCGATTCTGATTTTCGGTTATTGCGGTTTTCCTGCAATGGGCGTTTCAGGTGCGGCAATTGCCACAGTTGCAGGTCAGCTTCTTTCTATGATATTGGGTATTTTCTTTGTCCGCAAAAGTCCTTATGTCTCTATCAGATTCTCTGAAATCAAGTTTGATAAACAGAGTGCAAAGGATATTCTTCAGGTAGGAATTCCTTCTGTGATTATGCAAGGTATCGGTACCATAATGACCAGCCTTATGAATGCTATTCTCATTACTTTCAACATTCTTGCAACCACTGTATTCGGGGTATATTTCAAGTTGCAGAGTTTTGTTTTTATGCCGGTTTTCGGAATGAATCAGGGACTTATGCCAATCTTGGGTTTCAACTACGGTGCTGGAAACCGAAGGCGTATGATGAAGGCTCTGAAACTTGGTTTGATAATAGCCTTCGTCATAATGAGTACAGGGACTATTCTGTTCTGTTTTATTCCTGAAAGGTTGCTTGGCTTATTCAGTGCTTCACAAGCTATGCTCTCCATTGGAGCCATAGCTCTACGAAGGATAAGTTTTTCCTTCCCTATAGCTGCATACTGCATTATCATCGGTTCTCTCTTTCAGGCAACCGGCGACGGTTACAAGACAATGATAATTTCTATTGTCAGACAGATTGTATTCCTGATTCCCTGTGCCTATATTTTCGGAAAACTTGCAGGTCTTGATGCCGTCTGGTTCTCATTTATCTGTGCTGAAGTGGTATCTGCCTCCCTTACAACATTCTACTTCCTCAAAACAATGAAGAAGCTGAACTTCTGACCCTCCCGAATCATGCAGGTTTCATCCACCTGCATGCTGCCATCCCCTCTACCAGTGAAACTGGACAAAACAGGCGGCAAATTGTCCCAAAATTGGACAAAACAGACAGCAATTTGTCCAAAAGCGGGTGGAATGGTGGCAACTGTTAAAACATTCTTCATATACCACCTCAAAACCAATTATAACTTATCAAAACAAAGCGGAAAATTACAATCGAACAAAAAAAGGCTCGTACCAAGAAAGCTTGAACCGAGTAAACTCAATTGACTGATTTAACAACAGCAAATGAATGACAACAGCAAATGAATGACCAAACAAATGAATGACAACATTGACTACCGCTGGGAATTACGATATTTGTATATCATATACATAATTATACAGACCTGACACAATAAGGCGGTTTTCAATAATGGATAAGAAAACACTATCCTACATACTAAAGAGATTGGCATTAGCCGTATTTACAGTTTGGATTGTACTTACAATTACATTCTTTGTAATGCACATTGTTCCCGGAGGACCATTTATGTCCGAAAAAGCCATTACACCTGCAACACAAGCAGCCCTTGAAGCAAAGTACGGATTGGATAAACCCCTTATGGAACAATATCGGACTTACCTTGTAGATGTATTGACAAAATTCGATTTCGGACCATCCCTCAAACAAAGAGGAAGAATGGTAATTGACATAATGATGGACGGAATGAAAACATCTCTCAAGCTGGGACTCATTGCAGCCGCATGGTCAACAGTTGTAGGAGTAATCATAGGAAGTATCGCCGCTTTGAAAAGAAACAGCTTTGCGGACAGACTTATCATGGTCATATCAACAGCATTTGTATCCATGCCATCATTCATTATCGGTTCTCTGCTTCTGCTGATATTCTGCGTAAAAGCAAAAATACTCCCTGCAAACGGAAGTACAACTGCAGGACTGATTCTTCCGGTAATTACACTGGGCCTTTCACCCATGGCAAATGTAACAAGACTCACAAGATCATCAATGCTTGATGTTCTCGGACAGGATTATATAAGAACAGCAAAAGCCAAAGGAGTATCCCAAAACAAGATTATCTTCGGACACGCATTAAAAAATGCACTTATCCCGGTAATAACCTATTTCGGACCAATGCTTGCCTATATCACAACAGGATCATTGGTAGTAGAAAAAATATTTGCAGTACCGGGAATAGGAAGAGCCTTTGTAAACAGCATCACAAATAGAGACTACCCGCTGATGATGGGAACAACAATCCTGCTTGCAAGTCTGATTGTTATAATGAACCTGATAAGTGACATCTGTTACAAAATTGTTGACCCCAGAATTGATTTCAGTTGAGGAAAAACTATGACACCAAAAAAAACACCGTTTAACATTCAGCAAAACCTTGAAGAATTTCTCCCTGCAACTGAAGAAGAAAAAGAGTATATGGTTCAAATGCGCCCATCTACAACATTTTTCAAAGACGGAGTAAAAAGACTTGTCAAAAACAAAGTAGCATTCTTCAGCTTCATAATAATCTGCATTGTAACTCTCAGCTGTATTCTGTTGCCACTTGTATGGCCATACGCATACGATGATCAGCTGGGAGTCAGAGTCGGACAAACAGTTGATGCATCATTTAAAAACCTTAGACCGTTTACCTACGGAAAAACCGAACAGGCCAGAATAGCGGCAGGGGAAAAAATATTTCCTCATGTCTTCGGAACAGACGCAGCCGGAAGAGACTATTTTATCAGAGTAATATACGGAACAAGAATCTCGCTTGCAGTCGGATTCTTTGCATCTCTCATAGTACTTGTAATAGGAATCTTAGTCGGTTCTGTTTCCGGATATGCCGGAGGAAAAACAGATCTGATTATAATGAGAATCGTAGATGTAATATACTCCCTTCCCGATATGCTTATGGTTATTCTGCTGTCTTCTGTCTTGAGAGAACCCCTTGCCTCTGCCCTTGAAGGCACCGTCCTTGAAAAAGTCGGCGGAAATATTGTTTCGTTGTTTATTGTCTTCGGACTTCTCTACTGGGTAAGCATGGCCCGTCAGATAAGAGGCCAGATATTGTCCCTGAAAGAGCAGGAATATGTATTGGCTGCTCAGGTTACAGGGGCAAAACCAAAGCGGATAATATTAAAGCATCTTATACCTAACAGCATATCTGTTGTAGTTGTATCAACAGCACTCCAGATACCTTCGGCAATTTTTACGGAAAGCTATTTAAGTTTCCTCGGGCTCGGAGTAAATGCCCCGATGCCGTCCTTAGGCTCACTTGCCTCGGATGCACTGAACGGCATCAACACTTATGCATACCGATTGGTAATTCCGGCAATTATGATTTCCCTAATCGTCCTCTCCCTTAATCTATTCGGGGACGGATTGAGAGATGCATTCGATCCGAAACTTAACGCGTAGGGAGGTTGAGAATGTCATCATTGTTAGAAGTCAAAGACCTGCATACATCATTCTTTACCGACGCAGGAGAAGTAAAAGCCGTAAACGGAGTATCTTTCTTTCTGGACAGAGGAAAAGTACTCGGAATTGTAGGAGAATCCGGATCGGGAAAATCCGTAACAGCATATTCAATTATGCAGATTCTCGCATCAACGGGAAAAATTGTCTCAGGCTCTGTCAAACTTGACGGACAAGAACTGGTTGATGCAGGTGAAGAGACAATGAAAACCATAAGAGGAAAGAGAGTATCCATAATCTTTCAGGACCCCATGACCTCTTTGAATCCTACATATACTGTCGGACATCAGCTGGTAGAAGGAATTCTGCTTCACACAAACAGAACCAAAAAAGAAGCAGAAGAACGAGCTATTGAAATGCTCAAGCTGGTTAATGTCAACGAACCTGAAAAACGCTTCAATCAGTATCCGTATGAGTTGTCAGGCGGAATGAGGCAGCGTGTTATGATAGCAATGGCGCTTTCCTGCGAGCCCGATATTCTTATAGCAGACGAACCTACTACTGCATTGGATGTAACAATTCAGGCACAGATTCTGGAACTTATGCAAGAGCTTCAGGAAAAAATAGGAATGGCCATCATTCTAATTACTCACGACCTCGGAGTTGTTGCCCAAATGTGTGATGAAGTAATCGTAATGTACGCCGGATCCATCTGCGAGCAGGGAACAGCAGACGAAATATTCTACAACTCAAAGCACGAATATACGAAGGGACTTTTAAGATCCATACCGACAGCAACATCAGATGGAGCAAAACTTCAGCCAATTACAGGAACTCCTATTGATTTGCTTAATATGCCCAAAGGCTGTCCTTTCGCTCCAAGATGCGAGAATGCAATGAAAATCTGCATAAAACAGAGGGCCGAAAGAAAGAAAATCAACGACTATCATTTCAGCGCTTGTTGGATGAATGAAAAACCGACTGAGAATGCAACTGTAAATGCAACTGTAAATACAACTGTAAATGCAGCCGGAAAGGAGGGCTCGGAAAAATGAAAGAAACAAAAAACGATCTGGTAGTTGTAGAGCACCTCAAACAGTATTTCGATATAAATACCGGCCTATTCAAAACAAAACCGCTCAAGGCGGTAGATGATGTTTCATTTTCTATAAAGAAAGGTGAAACACTCGGGTTGGTCGGTGAATCAGGCTGCGGAAAAACTACAACGGGAAGAAGTATTCTCCACCTGTATCAACCCACTGACGGAAAAATATACTACGACGGAAAAGAAATCATCACAAAGTCAGATATCTTCGAGATGAGAAAAAAGGCTACAATGGTTTTCCAGGACCCTTATTCTTCTCTGGACCCGCGAATGACTGTTGCAGACATCATTGCAGAGCCTCTTGATGTTCATAAGCTTTATAACTCCAAAACAGAACGCAGAGAAAGAATCCTTGAACTTATGGGTTATGTAGGACTTAACAGTGAACACGCAGCCCGTTATGCACATGAGTTTTCAGGAGGCCAAAGACAGAGAATAGGAATTGCCAGAGCATTGGCCGTAAATCCTGAGTTTATCGTATGTGATGAACCGGTATCTGCTTTGGATGTCAGTATTCAGGCTCAGGTAATAAACATGTTTGATGAGCTTCAGAATAAGCTGAATCTTACCTACCTGTTTATTGCCCACGACCTTTTGGTTGTAAGACATATCTCAGACAGAATTGCAGTAATGTATCTGGGAAAAATGGTAGAACTTGCAGATGCAAATGAAATATTCAATCGCCCTTTGCATCCGTATTCAAAAAGTCTGCTGTCAGCTGTTCCTGTACCTGACCCAAAAATTGCAAGAGCAAACCGGCGAATAGTACTGTCGGGAGATATTCCTTCTCCGCTTAATTCTCCAAGCGGCTGTCCTTTCAGAACAAGATGTAAATATGCAGCAAAACAGTGCTCTGAAAGTATGCCGGAATTCAAGGAAGTGTCAAAGGACCATTATGTAGCCTGTCACAGAATGGCAGAAATAAACTGAAATAAATTGAAATAAATTGACTATGAAGAGCTTGCCGCTTCTTCTTAAAATCGAAATTATTTATTCTGTATAAGAAATAGGAGTAAAAAAAATGAAAAAAACTATGAGTATTATGCTTGGTATTCTTCTGCTTTCATTGATTTTTGTATCATGCGGAAAAAGTACTAAAGCAGACACAGCAGCAAACACAGTGGAAAAAAGCTCACTGAATGTTTGTCTTGCTTCAGAACCGGATACACTTGACCCTGCTCTTAACAGTGCGGTTGACGGTGCAACTCTCGTTGCCCACCTCTTCTCAGGTCTCTCAAAGTGGTCTCAGAATGCTGACGGATCTCTTGCT
>JAZLEZ010000053.1:0-5303 GCA_045615505.1 Sphaerochaetaceae bacterium
ATCTTTCCGTCTTTCTGGAGTTTCTTAATCTCTTCCATTCCGTCACGTCTTATATTTCTGATGGCAACACGGGCATTTTCCGCACTTGATTTAGCCTGTTTTGAAAGTTCTTTTCTTCTGTCTCCTGTGAGAGGAGGAAAGTTGATTCTGAGAAGCTTTCCGTCATTTGAAGGATTCAGACCCAGATCGGCTTTCTGAATGCCTTTTTCTATTGCGGATAATAGGCTTTTATCCCAAGGCTGGATTACAACAAGCCTTGCTTCAGGAACAGAGACCGAAGCAACCTGATTAAGAGGAGTTTCCTGTCCGTAATAATCTACCTTTACCCTGTCAAAGACAGCACTTGAAGCTCTGCCTGTTCTCAAGGCCAGATACTCATTACTCAAGGCCGCTACACTCTTATTCATCTTGTCTTCACAGTTTGATAATACAGTCTGCATAATATTTCTCCGGATAAAAAATGAGACACGCAGCAAAGATACTGCGTGTCCTTTTTCTGCAATCAGGCTCCGGCTCTGAATCTGCAGAATTCAACAAGTTCAATGTTTGCATTGTTGTCTTTATTGAATTTAGCAATAATCTGAGCCATTGTGAGACCGTCGTCATTATAAACCTGACAAACCTGTTCCATAAGACAGATTTCACTGTAATGCTTCTTGAGCATACCTTTTGTGATTCCCTCTTTTACCTGTTCAGGCTTGTTTGCAAGCTTTTCATCCTGAGCAACCTTTGCTCTGAAAATTGCAAGGTTTTCTTCTTCATACTCTTTAGGAACAGACTGTGTGTTCAGAAACATAGGATCTGCAGCACAAACATGCATTGCCGTATTGAATGCAAGTGTCTTGAAAGTTTCTGAATCAAAGATTGCCTTGTCGGCAGCCTTGAACTTTACAAGAACACCGATTGAACCTTCTGCGTGGCTGTAACCGGCAACACTTTCGTTTTCTGCGATATCAACAACAGCCATCTTCTTGATGTTCATGTTTTCATGAATTGTTGCAATGAGACCCTTTACGAGTTCTTCCATGTCAGATGTAATTTCCTTGTATCCTTTGCAAATTGCAAGATCACAGAGGTCTTTTCCGAGTTTTGCAAATTCAGCATTCTTTCCGACAAAGTCTGTTTCGCAAGTAACATTGACCATTACGGCAGTTTTTTCACCGATTGAGAAAGAAACTCTTCCTTCATCTGTAGCTCTGTCAGCTCTCTTTTCCACTGCTGCAAGACCGACTTCTTTGAGATACTTTACAGCACCGTCGAAATCTCCGTTGTTTTCTGCAAGAGCCTTCTTGCAATCCATAATACCGGCATGGGTTTCTTCACGGAGTTTTTTGACCATTTCCATTGTGATTTCCATAGCAATTACTCCTCATCCTTGTTTTCTACAACTTCCTGAGCTGCAAGAGCCTGCTCTTCAGCTTCCTTTTCTTCAGGGAGTGTTTCGATAATCTGTATTCCTACTTCATTGTCTGCATCACAAACAGCGTTTGCAATAATTTCTACAAAAAGGCTGATAGCTCTGATAGCATCATCATTTCCCGGAATAGGGTATGTGATATCTGAAGGGTCACAGTTTGTATCAACAACTGCTACAACAGGAATACCGAGTCTTTTTGCTTCTGCAATTGCAAGATCTTCTTTTCTTGTATCGATAACGAAGATAATTCCCGGAAGATCTGTCATATCCTTGATACCTGCAAGGTTCTTCTCAAGTTTTGCTTTCTGCTTTGTGTAAAGAGAAATTTCTTTCTTTGTGAGGCTTTCGAAAGTTCCGTCAACAGACATTTTTTCGATTTTCTTGAGTGTTGCAATTGATTTTTTGATTGTTGAGAAGTTTGTAAGCATACCGCCGAGCCAGCGATTGTTTACATAAGGCATTCCGCAGCGCTTTGCTTCATCTTCAATTACCTGCTGTGCCTGTTTTTTTGTTCCTACGAAAAGAACTGACTTTCCGGCTTTTACCTGAGCTCTTACTGCTTCGTAAGCTTCAACGATACAAGCTGTTGTCTTTGAAAGGTCGATAATATGGATGCCGTTTCTTTCAGAGAAGATATACGGTGCCATCTTAGGATTCCAACGTTTGGTCTGATGACCGAAATGAACGCCTGCTTCGAGCAGACTTTTCATTGTTACTACTGCCATTTTCATGACTCCTTACTTCAGACAGAATAATCTGTCCCCAATTCTCTTTCTCTCTGCAACCGTAAGGTTCAGAGGAGATTTACGCATAATTGTCAACGACATAATGCGTATGGGGAAAATTATGTCAGATTAGTAAATAAAATACAACGGTTACCAGTACAGAACTTCTTCTTTTCTTTTCTTAATCAGAAGAACAACGGCAATTGCTATGAATACAATCAGAATTGAAGATTTGACTGCAACCATGACCCATGGATTGATATCGCTTTTGAAGAATAAAATACTGAAATTTTCTGCTTCCGGTCCGAAACATACAAGAACTTCGGAGATTTTGAAAACTAGAGCAAGAAAAAAACCGCTGATTAAGCTTTCCGTATGAAGAGCGATTAGGCACAGAAGAGATGAAAAAAAGAACGGAACTGTTATCTGCTGCAGAATCTGTACAAATCCAACATGAATGTTTCTGACAGAAAATACTACATAAACAACAGAAGTGAAGATGCAGGCGGGTATCTTGCCGAACAACCCTTCAGATTCGTTCAGAATCAGAGACCTGAAAGCAATTTCTTTGACGAAAACTTCTGTAAACAAAGAAAGAAGCACTGTCTTAAAGAAAAGTGAAAATGTGTATTTTCTGACAATCACGCTTCCGTTTATGAAAAACATGGCAAATATGTATGTCAGCGGAATCATAATTGCACTCAGAATCCATATCCAGTTTATTCTCTGTCGTCCCAGCTTAAAGACTCTAAGTTTGGTTTTCAGAACAAATGCAATCCAAATCAGACTCAGGATAAGGACTGTTGCCATTAAGACAACAGACGAAAGACTTTCAGGTAAAATTGTATTCAGAATGGAACAGAAACTGCAAACAAGTGCAATAATCAGTGTTGCGGAAAAAACAAGTATTTTCTTTGTCATAGTCCCATATCCCTGGCATCTCTTTTTGCCTGTCTGTCAAGGTCTCTTTCTTTGATAGCCTGTTTCTTGTCGTGAAGGTTCTTTCCTCTGCAGAGAGAAACCTGAACCTTGACATGGTTGTTTTTGAAATAGATTTTTGTGGGAACCAGCGTAAGACCTTTTTCTTCAACCTTTCTTCTGAGTCTTTTGATTTCCTGCTTATGCACAAGAAGTCTTCTGTTTCTGTCCGGAGTATGGTTGAATATAGAGCCCTTATCGTAAGGCTGGATTGTAAAACCTACCAGTATCAGCTCATTGCAGATTACTTTTACATAAGAATCGGAGAACGAGAATTTTCCGTTGCGGACGGATTTTACTTCCGTCCCCTCAAGACTTATTCCGGCCTCTAAATCCTCGAGAATCTCGTAATTGAAATAGGCCTTTTTGTTGACTTGAACCATATCAATTCCATGCAATCCTGAATCCGTAATAATCACTGCACAGGAAAGGAGATACTATACCGATTGTATATGCTGTTATAGTATCCGGATTGCTTGCAAAACAACCGCCTTTGACAATGGGCTCACAAGAGAAATTATTTGTTTCGATGAAGTCCTGTATATCGGACTCGATTATGTTGTCGTTGGGAACATAATATGTTGATGTGAATTCCCATACTCCGCCGAACATTCCTGCAGGTCCTCTGTTGCTCTTGAATGCATATAAACTTTTCGTGAAAGTGGGATCTGCTGTTGAAGCTGCGGCTGTCCATTGGATTTCAGTAGGCAGATATACTTCTTTTCCGGTTTCTTTGCTCATCCATTCGCAGAATGCCTTCGCAGCATGAAAACTGACATTTCTGACAGGTTTGAGGCTTGCAACATCAGTCGAAAGACTTACATCTTCCAAATAGTATTCATCAACAAGTTCCGCTTCAATCAGAGCCTGTTTGTTCTCCTTTGACCATTCGGGATTTGCCTTGACGAAGAATGCATACATGGTTTCATTTACCGGTATGGATGCAAGATTGAACAAACCGTAGTTGTAACCTGATACGGTGAATCCTGAGGCATTCAGTTCGCTTTTGCCCTTGATAGAGCCGTAGATCGGAAGTGTAGAACTCCTGAAAGTGTTGTTTCGTACTGCATTTTCAATGAGTGAGAAATCATACTTGATTCCGAGCGTTTCAAATGCCTCTTTTGCATCATCAAGCATTTCTTCCGTTGTGATAAACTGAATTGCAAAAAGCAGGATTTTCTCCGATTGTGCGTTTCCTTTTACTCTGTGGGCATAGGTGGAAAACAGTGGAGGATATTTATAAACTTCGTCGTAAGTTCTTATAGCAGAATAAGTTGTAACATCTTTGAAAAAATCTCCGGATATGTCAATGACGGCTTCATCAGTAAGAGGTGCTTCTCTTTTTATTGCAGTTTTTCTGGGGAAAAGCCAAGAGAAGAATACGGGGTGATCGACTTCTATGTTGAATTCATCTATCACATGGGAACCCACCTTGTACTTTACATTGTGAGAACCGCTTCCTACATTGATTGTAAAAGGCGTTGAACCGTAGTAATTGTCATCGATATAAACAGAGGTTCTTTCCACCATTGTGTTGTCAAAACTGACACGCATATAGCCGTCGATGATACCCGGAAGGAATCCGACTGCAAAAATCAACATTATTGCAACAATTGAATAACAAACGAACAACCACTCACCGGGCTTCATTCCGAGCAGAGGTCTTAATTTAACCGGTTTGACTTCCGGAAGTTTGATATTTTTCTTCATAGTTAAAAATTACTTAATATAAAGGTCTTTTGTCAATCTTGATTACTTGTCTTTCCCGCCCTTGCAGTTTATTATCTTTCCTATGAAGTTCGATAAAGATGCCATGTTTCCGCAGTTAGTCAAACATTGATAGCATAGATAAATCATTACAGCAGAGGAATTTCTGCTGATTTTTTTGCACTTTTTAACAATTTTCTATTGTGGCGCGTTGTGGTGTATGATATACTACTTTTGAGGTGTCATTATGTTTGTTAAGAAAGTTTTTGAAAAGAAATCAGGTAAAACACTACTTTACTATGGGACTTCTAGTAGGGTTAACGGCGTTCCAAAGAAGAAACTGGTTCATAAAATAGGTTACGTTGAAGATTTTCTTTCTGAGTATCCGGATCCGATAGCACACTTCCGAGAAGAAGCAAAACGTTTAACTGAAGAAGAGAAAGCCAAGAAAGTCACTTTGGAATATTCACTTGGTG
>JAZLEZ010000054.1:0-25179 GCA_045615505.1 Sphaerochaetaceae bacterium
CTTTATGCTTAATCAACCTATAGGGATTACAAGGGAACTGGGGCAGACTCCTTAAGAAGCTCTGAGCTTAGAAAGAAAATAGCCCTCAGTTCCATCAATTATAAACTAATGTCCTTATTTTAAGGATTAAATTACTAGGAGAATGAAAATGTCTGAAAACAGAACATTCGATGTACTAGTCATTGGGGGAGGTCCTGCAGGACTTGCCTGCGGTCAGTACAGCGCGCGTGCCGGTAGAAAAACAGCAGTAATCGAAGAAATGGCATGCGGTGGTCAGACTATGATTATAGACGAAATAGAAAACTATCCGGGACTGGGAAAAATTGCCGGTTATGAAATCGGTATGAAATTTCAGGAACAGGCAGAATCTTTTGGTTGTGAAATAATTTACACTTCAGTTTCTTCAATAGCCAAAGATGGAGATATTTTTACAGTTTCCACTTTTAGTGAAGTAATTTATTCTAAAGCTGTAGTCATTGCAACCGGTGCAAAACACAGGACTTTGGGAGTTCCCGGAGAAGAACAGCTCATAGGACACGGTGTAAGCTATTGTGCAACATGCGACGGTCCCTTTTTCAAAAACAGGAAGATACTTGTCTGCGGCGGCGGTGACAGTGCCGTTCAGGAAGCCGTTTATCTGACAAAACTCACAGACAAGCTTACAATCTGTCATAGAAGAGACCGCTTCAGAGCTCAAACGGCAGTTGTAAATAAACTCAAAAGCGATGCAAATGTCACCTATAAGATGAATCATAATGTCATCAGCATTAACGGAAAGGACAACAAAGTAAGTTCTGTAACATTTTTGGACAAAACTTCAAACAAAGAATATACGGAAGATTTCGATGCAGTATTCGTGTTTGTAGGAAACGAACCGCAGACAGCTTTTGTTCCTGATTGCGAAAAAACGGAATCAGGCTTTATAAAAACCGATAAGTATATGATGACAAGCATCCGCGGTATGTTTGCAATCGGAGATGTAAGAGATACACCGTTCAGGCAAGTTATAACTGCAGCCTCTGACGGAGCAGTCGCCGCTCATTATGCTTCTGAGTACATTGATGAACTTGAAGGAAATGTGTACTGATTTTCTCTTCGCAAATTCAAATCCAATCTTCACAAATATCAGTTTTGCAAGTACCTCTCTATTATTTTATTTGCCTTAGCTCTGTTCCGGATTTACAATATAGACTTGTGAATATATTAATGATTACAAGCGAGGCCGTACCGTTTTCAAAATCCGGAGGCCTTGCAGATGTTGCCGGATCTCTGCCTCCAGCTCTTATTGAGAAGGGCTATGACACAAGAATTGTTGTCCCTGCTTATAATACAAAAATTGCCGATGCCGGCAATTTTGAGTGTGAATTTGATGTTCCCATGCTCTCGAACTGCGAGCATATTGTAATTACAAGCAAAACAGTCGGTAAAACAATCTACTACTTTGTTTGTCACCCTTGGTACTGTGAACGCATAGGAATATACGGAGATACAAGTTTTGCCCCATATGAAGATAATCTTGAAAGATTTTCCCTGTTTGACAAAGCTGCACTTTATATGTGCATAAATCTCAACTGGAAACCTGATGTAATACACTGCCATGATTGGACAAGCGGACTCATTCCCGTATTTATCAAAGACCTCAACAGCATCTTTTTCATGAACACCAAAACGGTTTTTACAATTCACAATCTGGCATATCAAGGAATTTTTTCAAGAATGGGATTTCTGTTAACAGATACAAAACCCAGTGAATATTCATTCTCTAACGGTCAGCTGAATATGATGCAGAGCGGAATTGCAACAAGTGACTTTATTACCACCGTCAGTCCCACTTATGCACGCGAAATACAGACAACTGAACAGGGATGCAGACTGGACCCCATACTCGTAAAAAGGTCCTTATATCTTAAAGGAATAGTAAACGGAATAGACATAAATGAATGGAATCCGGAAACAGACAATCTTATTCCGGAACATTTTTCTGTCAATGATTTATCGGGAAAAGCAAAACTGAAAAAGCTTGTTCAACAGCAGTTTAATCTTCCAATTGCACCGGATGTACCTCTTTTTGCAATGATAAGCAGATTGGCTTCCCAGAAAGGATTCGATGCCCTTTTGCTCTGTCTTGAAAGAATGTTGAAAGATATGAAACTGCAGTTTGTAATAATAGGAACGGGAGATACCTCAATAGAAAAGCAGTTGCTTGACATAGCTTCCAGAAACAGCAATCTCTCTGTAAACATCCTTTTTTCAAATAAGGCTGCCCATCTAGTAGAAGCCGGAAGCGACTTCTTCCTGATGCCCAGCAGATATGAACCGTGCGGACTGAATCAGCTCTACTCTCTCCGTTACGGCACAATCCCAATAGCAAGACAGACCGGAGGTTTGGCAGATACAATTTCCGACATAGATGACAATCCTTACGAAGGAACAGGACTTCTGTTCGGAAATCTGAGCCCGGAAACAATCTACAGTCATGTTCAGAAAGCAACTGAGATTTACAAACGCAGAGATTTCAGAGAAATAATCAAACGAGCTATGAGTCAGGATTTTTCCTGGAGTGCATCAGCGGACGAATACATTAAAGTTTACAAACAGATTACCAATACGGAGAAGGAGTAAAAAAAATGAAAAAAGACAGAGTACTTGCAATCATTCTGGGAGGAGGAAAAGGAACAAGGCTTTATCCTCTGACAAAAGATCGTTCAAAACCCGCGGTTCCTCTTGCAGGAAAGTACAGATTGGTTGATATTCCCATATCAAACTGTATCAACAGCGGATTCAAAAAAATCTATCTTCTGACTCAGTTCAACTCGGCTTCACTTCACAACCATATTGCAAACACATATAACTTTGACCAGTTCAGCAAAGGATTTGTTGAAATTCTATCTGCAGAACAGACCTATTCGAGCGATTCATGGTATCAGGGAACTGCTGACGCCGTACGAAAAAACATCAATCACTTCCATGACCAGAGTGCAGACTACTACATTATTCTATCCGGTGACCAGCTTTACAGGATGGACTTTACAAAAATGCTTCAGCGTCACATTGACACCGGAGCTGACCTTACAATCGCAGCAAAACCCATATCCAGAAAAGAAGCCACTGGATTGGGAATTATGGGAACAGACAACAACGGAATGATTACAAAGTTCTATGAGAAACCGGCACCGGAACTTGATATTTCGGAATTCAAGGTAAATAAAGAATACCTGGAGTCCGCATTGAATGTAAAAGCAGACGAATCAAACGAATACCTTGCATCAATGGGTATCTACATCTTCTCTGCAAAAGTAATGGAAGATGCACTAAAGGGCAATGAGACGGACTTCGGAAAGGAAATTATTCCGGGATTGCTGAAGACAAACCGTCTGGCAAGTTTCCTTTTCAACGATTTCTGGGAAGACATCGGAACTATTAAAGCATTCTATGATACTAACATTGACTTGGCAAGCGCACTGCCGAGATTCAACTTCTACGATGAAGAAATGCCTATTTATACTCACAGAAGATATCTGCCTGCATCCAAAATCAACTTCTGTAATATTTCCAGTTCACTTACTTCAGAAGGCTCAATCATAACAAATGCTTATATCGTCAACTCAATCATTGGTGTACGGACAATCATTGAAAGCGGTGCATCTCTTGACGGAGTTTATGTTATGGGTGCTACAAGATACGAAACAGAAGAAGAAAAAGAAGAAAACAGACGCAAGGGAAAACCGAATATCGGAATCGGCAAAGGTACTATAATAAAGAGAGCACTCATCGATATGAATGCTAGAATCGGAGAAGGATGCAGAATCGGTATAGATGATATCAAACGGGAAGACTGTGATACCGAAAACTACTCAATCCACGACGGCATAATCATCATCAACAAGTTTGCCAAAATTCCGAACGGAACAATCCTGTAATCAAAGCAGAATAAGCTGCGGAAACAACAGATGAATCAGAGCGACACCTAAGGTGAAATATCCGAGGGTGTCGTTCTTTTTATCCAGATTAATTCTGAAATCCTTTCTTGTGAACTTTACAGTGAAAAAAAACAGATTGATGAAAACCGTTACGGCAACCAGAAAGTCTCCGAGAAAAAAAGGACCCGGCTCCATGGGCATGATAAAATTGAAAAGCATCAGTATCAAACCCGAAAAAAGAGTTACCAACCTGCTCTTTTTGTTTTCATAGACACTTTTTCTCAGATTGCTCAATACATAGAATTCTGCTCCCCATGTGTCTGAAAGAATCAGACAGGCAGAGAAAACGAGATATACTTCCGTAAGCAGATAAATCTGAACCATAATCCGATTATACAGTCATTGATTTATCTTTCCAATAGAGGTAGCATTGAAATATCCGGGGGTGCCTTAAAAGGCTGAGATCAAACCCCAGAACCTGATCCGGGTAATTCCGGCGGAGGAAGAGATGTCAAGAAAAATCAGATTATTATTGTTGCTCTTTTTACTTTCAGTAGGATTCATTTCATGCAGAAAACAGGAGGAGAATGTTCTCACTGTTTATGCTTACAGTTCTTTTGCAGATTCATGGGGCCCGGGAAATGATATTATTCGCGGATTTGAAGAAAAAACCCAAATAAAAGTCAATCTTGTAAGTTGCGGAGGTGCTGTTGAAATGTACAGCAGACTGCTGATGGAAAAAGAAGACACCCCGGCAGATGTTGTTCTAGGATTATCGGATAATATGGATATCGATACAAACCTTTTTGAAATCATTCAGCCGTTTGATTATGCCTACTATTGCTTTCTATACAATGAAAAGGAAACAGATACTGTTCCCGAATCATTTTCGGATCTAACAAAACCAGAATACAAGGACAAATTCATTTTGATTGATCCCAGAACTTCATCTGTAGGACTTGGCTTATTGAAATGGACCGTGCTTGCAATGGGAGAAGAAGATGCAATGTCATGGTGGAAAACAGCAATAAAAAATGCGCTGACAATCTGTGACTCATGGTCGTCCGCCTATGGGTTGTTTACTGAAAACGAGGCACCCGTTGTGCTCAGTTATACAACAAGTCCCGCATACCACATACTTAACGAAGGAAACTATTCAATCAAAGCATCTGAATTTGCAGAAGGCCATATAAAGACAACAGAATATGCAGGTATTCTGAAAACATCGGATAGAAAAGACGATGCAAAACTGTTTTGCGACTACATACTGAACGAAGGGCAGGAAAAAATTGCTGTTTCAAACACTATGTTTCCTGTAAATACTGATACAGATATTCCGAAAGCTCTGTCAGAATGTCTCATACCTGAAAAAATCCTGAACAGTGAACAGTTTACCGGAAGTCAGGAAGAACTCTTGGACAGGTGGATAAAAAATCTGGTGGATTGAGATGCTGAAAGGAAAATTCAACAGATACTATTACCTTGTTTCCTGCATTCTCTTTGCTTTATTGTTCTTTTGTCCCGTAGTACTTACCCTGTTCCAGGCAGATTTCCAAAGTATAGGGGAAATACTGAGCATTCCATATTACAGACACATAATAAAGTTTTCCTTGTATCAGTCATTTATTTCTGCATTATGCTCCTTAGGTATAGGACTTCCGGGTGCATGGATTATGAATAATGTCGATTTCAGATTTAAAAAGACGGTAAAATCAATCTATGCTGTTCCGTTCATTCTGCCCTCTATCCTTGTAGTTCTCGGTTTTGTGATTTTTTACGGGAACAGCGGATTCCTGAGCAAAATCATAGGAAGAAAGCTTAACCTGATGTACAGTTTCAAAGCCGTAATAATGGCACATGTATTTTACAATTTTCCTGTTGTGATAACCATGATAAGCGATTCAATGTCAAAACTTGACAGAAGAATAGAAGGAAGCGCCCAGAACTGCGGAGCATCTGATTTAAGAATTTTTCTTTCCATTACCCTTCCCCGACTTTTGAACAGTATAATGTCCTCATTTCTGATGGTATTCCTGCTCTGTTTAACAAGTTTTGCAATAATACTGATTCTTGGAGGAGGACCGGAAATGACGACAATGGAAGTGGAAATATACAGATTGGCACGAATAAACATGGATATTCCCAAGGCTGCTGCATTGTCTATGATTTCGATAATGATTGTCTCATTCATTTTATTTTTACAGAATACACTCGGAAACAAAAGTACAGTTCAGGAAGAAATCTCTTTTGAAACAAGAAAAAGAATAATCTGCAGACCTGTACGGGTTGTTTCTTCAGTATATGTGACTTTATCGGTTCTTTTCATAATCTGCCCGGTAATTTCAGTCATCATAAGGTCCTTTATAGCCAGTTCAAGCAGAGCAGGAGCATCATTTTTTTCACTTAAAGCATATAGTACACTTGATTTGGAATGTCTTAAACAAACCCTTTTTATTGCATTGCTGTCAGCCCTTACATCGGTTTTTATGTCTTTGGGAATACTAAGGCATAAAAACAGTTTGCTCACAATGCTTCCTTTTGCAGTTAGCTCAGCAATTATAGGGCTTGCATACCTGAGGGTTTCAAGATATCTCAGCTTCTTTTCGGGCAAGATTCTGATTGTTTTATCCCATGCTGTTATTTTCATGCCTTTTGCACTGAAGGAAATCAGAAATGTATATGAAAAAATACCTATTCATTACGAAGAAATC
Source organism: Sphaerochaetaceae bacterium (assembly GCA_045615505.1). Taxonomy (GTDB): domain Bacteria; phylum Spirochaetota; class Spirochaetia; order Sphaerochaetales; family Sphaerochaetaceae; genus JAZLEZ01. The sequence continues at coordinate 6,632 of JAZLEZ010000054.1, forward strand.
GCCTGTATTACCGGATGCTCACAGTTCAGATACTTTACTCAAGTAGAACTCCCGATTCTGAAAAACAGTATTATTTCGTCTTTTCTTTTCTGCTTCTGCCTCAGCTGCGGGGAACTCAATGCCTCAATGATTCTTGGGAATTCCCGTGTAATGACAATACCTATCCAGATAAGGCATATGATATCCTCATACAATTATCAGGGAGCCTGTGCGTGGGGTACAATACTGACATTGTTGAGTTTTTTGTTCTTCAGACTCGGAGAATGTTTAAAAGACAGAAACTGAATTCATCAGCCGGAAAAATCGTTTTTTCTGATTTTTTCTATCTCATCTCTGATAACGGCAGCTTTTTCAAATTCAAGGTCCTTTGCACAAGCCAACATGAGAGCCTCAAGTTCTTTAATATACTTTTTGCGCTGGGACGGATCCAAAAGATTGTATGAAGATTTCCTTATTCTGATATCCTGCTGTTCGTCTTCAATTTTTTCTTCTTTATCACGCTCGAGAATGTCCTCTACTGCTTTTTTTATCGTTTTAGGAGTAATTCCATGTTCCCGATTGTATTTTATTTGTATAGCCCTTCTTTTTGCTGTTTCGCGGATAGTTTCATCCATAGCTTCGCTGATTCTGTCCGCATACATAATGACCCGACCTTCAGCATTCCTAGCGGCACGACCTGAAATCTGAATAAGGGATGTGGTACTTCTCAGAAAACCGATTTTATCGGCATCAAGAATTGCAACCAATGCAACTTCAGGCAAATCAAGACCTTCTCTCAAAAGGTTGATACCTACAAGAACATCAAATTCTCCTTTTCTTAAATCTGTGAGTATTTCCACTCTTTCAATGGTCTCAATTTCTGAGTGAAGATATCTTACCCTGATTCCTTTATCGGCGAAAAAATCGGCAATATCCTCAGACATTCTTTTTGTAAGAGTTGTAACAAGGACTCTCTCCCCTTTTGCCGTACACTTTTTAATCTCACCATAAAGATCTTCTATCTGACCTTCCGTAGGTCTGACGGTAATTTCTGGGTCAAGAAGCCCGGTAGGTCTGATAATCTGTTCAACAATACGGGAAGAAAGCTGTTTTTCAGTTTTTCCCGGAGTTGCACTTACAAATATTCTCTGCCCTGCAACATTGTCAAATTCTTCATATTTCAATGGTCTGTTATCCAAAGCAGAAGGAAGACGGAAACCGTACTGAACAAGATTGGCTTTTCTGCTGTGATCACCTTCGTACATTGCACCGATCTGAGGAAGCGTTACATGGCTTTCATCTATGAAAGTAAGAAAACCCGGCTGAAAATAATCCAAAAGCACAGCAGGTCTTTCTCCCGGAGCTCTGTTTGAAAGAGGTCTTGAATAGTTTTCTATTCCGGAACAGTATCCTATCTCCTGAAGCATCTCCAAATCGTATTCAACTCTGGTCTTGATTCTTTCAGCTTCTACAGGACGTCCGGTATTCATAAACAGTTCATATTGTTCCTGCATCTCCTCACGGATTTTCTGAATTGCATTATCAACCTGTTCCTTGGGCATGACAAACTGTTTTGCGGGATAAAGAGTAAAAGCATCCTGTTCCGAAAGAATCTGACCGGATACAGGTTCAAACCACTGGATCCTTTCAACAGTATCCCAGTCAAGTACAAGACGGACAGCACTATCAAGATAAGGTGGCCATATTTCAATACTTTCTCCGTGAGAGCGGAAGGTGCCGTGAGTCAGAACATAGTCATTCCTCTCATATTGCATACGCACAAGTTGTTCAAGTTCCAAATTGTGCCGGAAAACCATTCCCTTGCGGAAAACATGGGTCATATCCTTGAGAGAAACCGGATTTGCAAGACTGAATATACATGAAACAGTGGATACAACTATTACATCCCTTCTTTCCATCAGAGAAAATGATGCAGACATACGCATTCTGTCTATTTCCGCATTTACATCTGCATCTTTTTCAATGTACAGATCCTTTCCGGGGACATAGGCTTCAGGCTGATAGTAGTCGTATGTAGAGACGAAGTATTCCACCCTGTTTTCAGGAAAAAAGCTTTTGAATTCCCTGTACAACTGAGCTGCCAGAGTCTTGTTATGAGAAAGCACAAGAGTCGGACGCTGAACCTTTTCAATGATTTTTGCCATAGTAAAGGTTTTTCCAGAGCCCGTAACACCTTTCAATGTCTGAAATCGATCCCCTGCAAGAACACCGTCTGCCAGTTTGTCTATTGCCTGCTGCTGGTCACCCGAAATCCCGAACGGAGCATGGACTGCAAAAGGCTTGTCTTCCCACTTAACACTTCCGTGAATATTTGAAACTGTTTCTCCGCCCCATGATGAATCTACGATATCTTCTGTCATCTGTTTATCCAGTTTACATTTTCCGCACTGCGTTCAACAAGTTCTACTTTAAAGTTCTTTTCGACACCGTTTCTGTTGACATTGACTGATACCTTGTCACCGGGTCTTGTATTGGAAAGAGCCGTAAACAGATCACCGTATTCCGAAACCTGCACTCCGTTTACACTTGTAATTACATCCCCTCCGAGAAATATTATTGAAGAACCGTATCTGACCTGATCTTTTCCGCCTTTCAGTCCTGCCTTTTCAGCTTTTCCCGATGGCGAAACCTGACTGACAAGAATGCCTTTGCTTACTTTAAGTCCTGCATAATCAACAATCTGGGCAGTAAGCTGAACAGGCACTATATCAATCCATCCTCTGTTGACATGACCGTATTTAATTAGATCCTGAGCACTTGAAGACGCAGTATCGGATTCAACAGCAAAATTCATCCCTTCATTCAGTCCTGAACTTGAATAAATTGATGTGGAAATACCTATTACAAGTCCCTTGGAATTAAGCAGAGGCCCTCCGGAATTACCCGGATTGATTGGAGTATCGGTCTGTATCATGCCGAGAAGAACCTTTCCTTCCTCGTTTCTGATAGGTCTGGAGAGTCCGGAAATAATACCGCTTGCCATAGTTCTGTCAAATCCGAACGGATTACCTATTGCCAGTACTTTCTGACCTACGGTCAAAGTTGAAGAACTGCCGAATTCAAGAAAAGTAATATCAACATCCGTGGGAACATTGATTTTAAGTACTGCAATATCATTTTCCTCATCAGTTCCAACAGTCTCGGCTTCATATTTTTTTCCGTCGTAAGTAGTTACTGCAATGTAGGATGCATCCTTAACCACATGACTGTTTGTTACAATATAACCGTCCCCTGAAATGAAAAATCCGGATCCTACACCATTTGAAGGAATTGCATCAAGAAATGAAGAAACACTTGAAAAGTACTGTGTTCCAATATGAACGACAGCTTTATTGCATTTTTCAAAAACATTTATATTCTGAAGTTCATCTGCGCTGTATTCCCATGCTGCGTTATCTCCCTTAAACAAAGAAATACCGTCTTCTCCGTAGAATATATTGTTTACAGGAACTCCTGCCATTTCAAGAAGACCCTTTTCACCGTAAACACCTATTACTTCCTTCATAGTCTTGCGAAGTTCATTCTGACGCTTTTTGGATTCAACTGATTTTGTCCAAGTAAACAGCAGTATCAACACACCGATTGAAATGAGAGACACAAGAACAATGAAGATGATTTTTACGATTCTGTTTCTTATTTTCATCTGAAAAATCTTACCTTGTAAGACGGATAATGTTCAAGAAGAACAGAACTGCCATCTTCCCCCAGAATGAAACAGGCTGTTGACAGTGCATCGCATATGAGCCCGGACTCACCTATTACCGTAACAGCTCTGATTCCACCGGAAACAGGATAACCCGTGCGTCCGTCCATTATATGGCAATATCTTACACCATCTGAAATAAAGAATCTCTCATAGTCACCGGATGTTACTACACAAAGACCTGACACATTAACAGTTTCTTTATATTTTCCCCTTTCCGCATCCGGATCTTGCAGACCTATAAGGAAGTCTTTTCCGTCAGTTCTGCTTCCTATGCAGCATATATTCCCGCCGAAATTGATGATTGCACTTTTTACTCCGTTCTGCACAAGTATTTCTTTTGCAATATCACTTGCATAGCCTTTTCCCAAAGCTCCGAAGTCAAGTTTTTTTTCAGACAGAGCAGTTTCAATCTCCTCAGCAGATGGTACACGCTCTTTTTCCGTACCGATACCCCACAAATCAGTCACTGCACCTATATAAACAGAAAATGCACCGTCAGTAAGTATTTCAAATGTTTCTCCGGAGGAAATAAGAAACCCGACATCTTCGTTTTCTTCTACGGAAATACCTGAATTAATCTTGAATACAACAGAATCACGAATTTTGCAGCTTATTGTATTTTCAAGTTCATTCATTCTATCCCATACTTTTTCGCAGACTTCCTCTGCCTGCCTGTACCTACCGTATATGGTAACAGAGCATAATGTTCCGAAACAGAATCTGCTGCTTGTATGACTTTCGGATGAGCGGAAATTACATGAAGAAAACATCAAAAGTATGAGGAAAAGGATTATGAAGGTCTTTTTAATTGATTTCATCTGCCGCAGGAGGATTGCAACCTTCTTTTTCACAGTTCAAAGCAGCTGCTTTTGAAGCCCTGTTCATCGTATTAATAATAAAAGCCTCTGTAAGTTCTTTTCCGTTAAAATAACCGATTGAATTAAGAGAGGAAAGAACAATGCCGGAATATGTATCTCCGCACCCTATTGTATCGTTTACATTTTCCACCTTGTATGCCGGAACTGAAAATGCCTTTTTAAATGCTTTGGAGTACCAAACAGAGCCTTTTTCGGCTTTTGTAACTATCAGATCTCCCTTACAAAGACTGAACAGCTGTTCTTCCGTCTTTCCCCAGTAATCCAAATCTTCTTCACTTACCTTCACTATATCGGAAATGGATAACGCTTTTTCCAGAGAAAGAAGATAGGACTTTTTATCCTCAATCAGAAAACTTCTGATATTGGGATCGAAAAACTTGAATACTTCCTTTTTCTTTGACAGAAAAGAGAGAATCTCAGAAGATGCCTTGGAATCAGTGAAAGTAACAGAGCCGAAGAACACACAGTTGATATCGGTATTGTTGGAAAAAACAGAAGCAAGTTTTTCTTCCGTTACTGAAAAAGCAGAAGTCCCCTTCCAATCAAATTCATATCTTACACTTCCCTTTTCAACGACTGCATTTGATGTCATTGTCCTTTCGGTACATCCGCAGAACAGAGGGTCGAATAAAATGCAGTTGTCTATAATGAACTGCAATATTATCTGTCCTCTTTCATCAGAAGAAATACCTCCCAAAAATGAAACAGGAGCTCCCTGCCGCGATGCTGCCAGACTTACATTGAGAGGACATCCACCTGTAAAAGGTCTGTTATTTTTATAATCTATCAGCGCTTCTCCGATTGAAACAATCATAGATAAGAGTATATCATAATCGCGTTAAATATACCAAAGGGTCCCTTTGAAAGGACATGCGGAGGAAGTATATGGATGAAATCATCAAAGAGACAGAGGAAGAAAGACCTCTGAACTTCATTGAAAAAATCATTGAAGACGATCTTGCAAACGGCAGAGTCCCAGACAATAAGATAATTACCCGTTTTCCACCTGAACCAAACGGTTATCTTCACATAGGTCATATCAAGAGTATCTGTCTGAACTTTTCTCTTGCACAGAAGTACAACGGAGAATGTCATCTCAGACTTGACGATACAAACCCAGCAAAAGAGGATATGGAATACATAGACTCTATCAAAAGTGATATTCACTGGCTTGGTTTTGACTGGGGAAAACACGAGTACTATGCTTCAGATTACTACGATCAGCTTCATGAAATAGCAATAGATCTCATCAAAAAGGGTTTGGCCTATGTGGATAGCCAGACTCCTGAACAGGTAAAGGAAAACCGCGGTACACTTACAGAACCGGGAAAAAACAGTCCGGACAGAGACAGAAGCATAGAAGAGAACCTCAGACTTTTTCAGGAAATGGGTGAAGGAAAATATCCTGAAGGTAAATATCTTCTCAGAGCAAAGCTCGATATGGCATCTCCTAACATCAACATGAGAGATCCGGCTTTATACAGAATCAAGTTTGCTGAACATCCCAGAACAGGTAATAAGTGGTGTATCTATCCTATGTACGATTTTACCCATCCTATAAGCGATGCAATCGAAAACATCACTCACTCTATCTGTACTCTTGAGTTTGAAGACCACCGTCCTGCTTACGATTGGGCCTGTTCCATTGACAATATCGAACACGCTCCTCACCAGTACGAATTTGCCAGACTGAATATCAACTATCTTGTAATGAGCAAGAGAAAACTCCTTCAGCTTGTAAATATGGGTATTGTAAGTGGTTGGGATGATCCCAGAATGCCTACCGTCAGCGGTATAAGAAGACGCGGTTATTCTCCTGAATCAATGAAAGATTTTGTAAATCGTGTAGGTGTTGCAAAGGTTGAATCAGTTGTTGACTACTCTCTTATGGAATTCTGTGTTCGTGAAGACCTCAACAAGAGAGCTAAAAGAGTCATGGCTGTTCTTGAGCCTGTCAAGGTAGTTATCGACAACTATCCTGAGGACAAGGTCGAATACTTTGAAACAGAAAATAACCCTGAAGATTCTTCATTCGGCACCAGAGAGCTGCCTTTTACAAGAGAGGTTTACATTGAACGAGAAGATTTTATGGAAGAACCTCCAAAAGGATATCACAGACTCTACATAGGAAATGAAATCCGTTTGAAAGGTGCCTATTACATCAAGGCAACAAGTTGCGAAAAGGATGCAGACGGGAAAATTACCGTTATCCATTGTACTTATGATCCGCAGAGCCGTGGAGGAGATACTCCGGACGGAAGAAAGGTAAAGGGTACAAGTCATTGGGTTTCCGCAAAATACTGTATCAATGCAGAAGTGCGTCTATACGATAAACTGTTTACCGCAGAATATCCCGGAGGAGAAACAGGCAATTATCTTGATGACCTCAATCCTGAAAGCCTAGTTACAGTCAATAATGCAAAACTTGAATTATCACTGAAAGATGCCAAACCGGGCGAGTATCTCCAGTTCATCAGAAGCGGATATTTCACACCGGATTATGACACAACTTGTGAACATCCTGTTTTCAACAGAACTGTCACTCTGAAGGATTCTTGGGCAAAACAGAAAGCAAAAATGGGACTGTAATTATAGAAAACAAAGGAGCAACTTGCAAAACTGCCTTCATAAATCTTCAGCATTCCAGAAGAAATCGGAACTGTCGTTTCTGTTTCTTGCAGGTTTGAAAGAATCATAGCCATAAGGTTTTTCATGTCTTGAAGAACTGTAACTCCGCTCTTTTGCCTGATGTACAGGACGATGCTCATTTTCAGAATATCTGCGTTTTGAGTGGAAATCCTTGTTGTCATCCTTGCGTCTGCTGTATTTGCGGTCGTATTTTCTATGTTCTACTCTATTTTCATCTCTGTGTTCATATCTGTGTTCATATTTCGGACGGTCATTTCCTCTGTCTGAGTAATTTCTCCGGGGACGATCCGAACTCTTGTAGTCTCTTCTCCCTGCTCTTTCTCTTTTAACAGGAGAACTCTTTCTGTCTTCACTCCAATCCAATGACAGACTGTCATCATTAAAACTCATAATCCAACTCCTGACCGTACCTTTACGGCCTTTAACAAAACCATCTGCCCACAGTAAATAAGTGAGCTCTTTAACGCACAAACCTTTAAGGCGTCTTCTATCCATCTTAAAACTGCCGAGATTGGTGGAGAACAGTATGAAACCATCTTTCCTCAATAAACCGACAAGTCTTTTAATCCAAAACAGGAAATCACGCTGAACATCAAAATCATGCTCCATCTTGCGGCTGTTGGAGAAGCTCGGCGGGTCAAATATGATTATGTCATAACGGACCTTTTTATTCATCATCTCATCAATGAATTTTGAAGCATCCATACATAAACACCTGTATGTATCACCCGAAAAACCGTTCATTGCCAGGTTTTCCTCTGCCCATTTTGTGTATGTTGCCGACAAATCAACACTGGTCACGGATTTTGCAAGACCGCTTGCAGCGTAAACGGAAAAACTTCCGGTGTATGAGAAAAGATTCAGAACATCCGCCCCTGCACTTCTTTCTTTAATGAATTGTCTGGTATTAACATGATCCGGGAAAAGACCTGAATCAGTATAAGAAGTCAGATCTGTTTTGAAAACAAGGTTGTGCTCCCTTACATTGACAACAACAGGTTCGGATACATTTTTCTCATGCTGCTGTCCCCTTTCACGCTTTGCACGGTATAGATAAACAATTTTATCCCTCTCTATGTATGCAAAACGGGAAATAATATCAAGACAAACCTCTCTGTTTTCATCTGACATCTTTTCATCACCGTAATCGACGACGCGTGCATAATTTGAGTATAAATCTACAGTAACCGGAAATAGCTCAAGATTTCTGTCATAGATACGGAAAACATCAGTCCCCTCAGCCAGCTTATCGTGGCGCAGGGACTGTGCATTGTTTTTCAGTATTTTGGAGAAATCTTTCTGAATGTATGTATCCATCAATAATATTTTGCAATAATTGCCTTAATGCTTCTCATACGCATATCTAGCTCTTCCTTGTCCTTTGCTTCAACAATAAGGCGGAGGAAAGGCTCGGTATTTGATTTTCTTACACTGAACCACCATGAGGAGAATTCAATCCTGTAACCGTCAAAATCAAGTATTCTTTCCGGATTCTGAGAAACAAAAGTGTCATGGATTTCCCTGATACATTCATCTTTGCAGTCAAGTTTGAAGTTAACCTCTCCGCTGTTGGCATAGACTACAAGTTTGTCGATGAAATTGCTGATTGAAGAACCGGCTTTTTTCATCTTGACAGCTGTCTGCAACACCAGAAGTGATGCAAGAATACCGCTGTCACAGTTGTTGAAATCTCTGAAGTAGTAATGTCCGGCAAGTTCTCCGCCGAAAATACAACCAAGCTCCCTGATTTTTGTCTTTGCATAAGCATGCCCGACTTTCCAGATTACAACATCGGTCGCACCCTGTCTTGCAAGATATTCAGTTGTAGAACGGGATGTTCTGATATCCACATAGATTGAACCTTTTTCTTGGGAAAGATAATAATCTCCGATAATTGATGTTGTAAAATCCGGCTGAATAAAACGACCCTTATCGTCAATGAAAAGAACTCTGTCGGCATCTCCGTCATAGATTATTCCGCAATCGCTGTGATTCTCAATGACAGCTTTTTCGAGCTGCTCGCAGTTCTTTTCTTCAAGAGGATTGGGAGCATGATTCGGAAATGTTCCGTCAAGAACATCATTGATGTAGTGAATATTCTCTGAATCCCCGAACAGTTTGTGAACAAACAAAGAACTCATACCGTTTGAACAGTCTATTGTGATATCCATTGCGGAAAGGTCGGGCAGAAACTGTTTCTGATAGGCAATGTAATCATCGTAAATGTCTTTTTTGATGATAGTCCCCTTCTTTGTTGCAGGAACAACCTTACCCTCATTAACCATCTTTTCCAGATCTTTCAAACCTGTATCCCCACCTACAGGAACGGCCTTGGTTCTGGAAATCTTCATTCCGTTGTATTCCTTAGGATTGTGGCTGGCTGTAATCTGTACCGAAGCATCGGCATTGAGTTTTACAGTTGCATAATAAACAAGCGGAGTTGTTGCAAGACCTATATCCCAGACATCAACACCGGCATCGGTAATACCCTTTGCAAGATTTTCAAAGATTTCATCACTTGAAAGTCTGACATCCCTTCCGACTACAACATATTTGCACGGAAGAAGCTCAGGCAGAAAATAACCTACCTTATAAGCTGTTTCTTTGTCAAAATCCCGACCATATATGCCGCGGATATCATAAGCATGAAAAGCACCCATCATTCACCTCTTATCAATAAATTGAATAAATTCCTGTTCGCGAAGTATTTCCATGATAATAAATACATCTTTTCCCAATCCTATCTTGAAAGCAGTCTGAACAAATTTTTCTGCAAATTTTCCGGCTTTCCTGAAATCATTTTTCTTTCCGTCGCAATACTTTTTGGCAGATGAAACGGTAACTTTTTCAACTGATGTAACATCTTTCACATTGAAAGAACCTTCAAATTTTACATATTTGTAATTTTTCGGAGGATTTACCTTAAACCCCAAAACTGTATGTTCCTTTTCAAAATCTTCAAAATAAAAAGTATCTCCTATTTTATACAGAAAGAGTGAATTTTTTGAAATCCTGTTTGAATCTCCGTAAAAAAGGACAATTGTTCTCCACTCAATATGACCACCCCTCTTATCTTCGAGGTCTTTTAAAAATTTCTCAACTGAAGCATTATTATCCATCCGATACTTCTCCTGTATAGTAAATATAACAGAAACTCTCTTCTTAATAAACAAAAAAGGCAGGTTTGAATAAACCTGCCTAGCTCCCCCGGACGGACTCGAACCGCCGACAGGGTGGTTAACAGCCACCTGCTCTACCGACTGAGCTACAAGGGAATGTGTTCAGCGAACAAAGATGACTTTACTGTAATTGAAGAAATTAGTCAATCAGTTTTTATCGCTGTTCTTTTTCTTCAGTGAAATACAGTAATAAGCTATTGCTACACCGATAAGACCAATTGCCACAAGAATTACGATAAGAACAAAGTTTGAACTTTCCGCTTTATTCTCAACTGCCTGAACAACTTTATCAGTTGCCTTCTGACTTTCATTCCTGACTTCTTTCTCAACAGTCTTTGCACTGTCGGAAACCTTATCACCTATTTTCTCGGCGGTGTCCTGTGTTTTTTTCCCGAGATTGCTCAGAACATCAGACAGGGAATTTGCCCCTTTTTTCGAAACATCTGATACTTTATCAGCAACCTTTTCAGCCGTATTAACAACAGCATCTTTAACATCATAGGCAATATCTGCAGTTTTGTTTTCTGCTTTATGTCCGGCATCCTCTACAGTTGATGCAACATCCTTAACCCAGTCAGATACATCACTTGTTTTCTTTTCAGTCCATTCCGTAATGGATGATTTTGTACTTGACGGGACATACAGACCATCCTGACCTTCCAAAGTACTGCAACTAAAAAAAGAAAAAAACATTAAAATCAACAGAATAAATACAGAAATTCTTTTCATTAAAAACTCCTTATGTTTGTCATTATAATATAACACAAAAAAAAGGTTCTACAAAAACAAAGTAGAACCTTTCTTTATCGCAAAAGAGCCTTACATCAAGTCCTTAGGTTTACGGGCTGTGTTACCGGTCTTTGTACAATATGCTAAATGATGAAGCTTACCGTTTTCAAACACTGATTTTGTTTTAATCTGACCGCCCCAGCGGCTTGTTAGAATTTTTTCACCTTCACGGCGAGCGTTCTTTGATACAGCACCTGCCATAATACGACTCCTCCAATAATTCTGTTTAACGATGGTAATATACCTTAAAGGTATCTTTTAGTCAAACACTATGTTGCATAAAACTTTACGAAATTATATTTTCATCTATGTGAACAGACATATTTTGCGAAAAATTTATCTTTTCCCCGTCCGTTTTTACAAACGGTTCATTTCTCCTGCGATAAATCCACACTGCATTTACAGCCCCACCTGCTCAGCTTATTTCATACAGGCAGTGGAAAAATTCGGAATAATACGCGGAACAATCATGGGTATTGCAAGAATACTCAGATGCTCAAAACACTACCTTGGCGGTGAAGATTTCGTACCGGATACTTGGTCTTTAAGGATTATCCGGGATAAATTCACCCTTTTCAGAAGAAACTTCAGGAAATAACTTCCCTGATGTAGGAAGACAGAACTTTAAGAGCATTCTCATTATAACCACCCTCAGGAATGATGATATCCGCATATTCCTTGGAAGGCTCTATAAACTCATAATGACCGGGTCTTACAACTTCCATATACTGCTTGATGACACTCTCTACAGTTCTACCACGTTCATTTATGTCACGCTGAAGTCTTCTTATGAACCTGATATCCGCAGGTGTATCAACGAAAATTTTCAGATCCATAAGATCCCGTAACCTCGGGTCATACAATACCATAAGCCCGTCAATGATAATAACAGGAGCAGGATCAATGTGTACGGTCTCTGTCATTCTGGAATGAGAAACATAATCATATTGCGGCATTTCTATGGAATTACCTTTTTTCAGTTCCCTAAGCTGACTGCACAAAAGGTCTGTGTCAAAAGCATCCGGACGGTCAAAATTGAAAGCGGTAATATTTGAATTATTCACATAGGATGCACTTTTGTAGTAATTGTCCTGTGAAATATAGACGAATCTGTCTGTAATCTCGGATACTTTTCTGACAACCGTAGTTTTTCCGCTACCGCTTCCGCCTGTTATTCCAATGATTCTGACTTTGCCCATACTATTCTCTTTCCTCATCTTTGGTTTTAAGAACAGCAAGGAATGCGCTCTGGGGAATTTCAACATTACCCACGAGTTTCATTCGCTTCTTTCCTTCCTTCTGTTTCTCGAGCAGTTTTCTCTTTCTTGTTATATCACCGCCGTAGCATTTAGCCGTAACATCCTTTCTGAATGCATTGATAGTCTCTCTGGCAATAATATTTCCTCCGATTGCAGCCTGAATGGGAATCTTGAACTGATGCCGGGGAATCTCATCCTGAAGTCTTTCACATACCTGACGGCCTCTCTGTGCAGCATTGTCCTTAAAAACAAGCTGAGACAATGCATCAACCGGCTCTCCGTTAACCAAAATATCCATTCTTACAAGATTTGTCTTTTTATAACCTGTAACCTCGTAATCAAACGAAGCATAACCGCGTGAAATCGATTTGAGTCTGTCATAGAACTCAAAAAGCACCTCTGAAAGCGGCATATCATAAATAAGCTCGACCCTCTTTTCATCTATGTAAGTCAGAGATGTCTGAACTCCTCTTTTTTCCATACAAAGCGTGATAATGGATCCCAGATATACGGCAGGAGTGATAATTGAAGCCCTGATGTACGGTTCCTCTGAAAAATCTATACGAACCTGTTCCGGATAATCCAATGGATTATCAATCTCCATAACATCTCCGTTTGTCATATGAACAAGATACTTAACCGACGGGCTGGTGAAAACAATTGACAGATCAAACTCTCTTTCTATTCTCTCCTGCACGACTTCAAGGTGCAGCAAACCTAGAAAACCGCATCTGAAGCCCTGTCCCAAAGCCGCAGAATTGCATTTTTCATATACAAGAGATGCATCATTCAGTTTAAGGCGTTCGATGGCCTCCAATAACAATTCATAATCATTGGAATCAACAGGATAGATTGAAGAGAAAACAACAGGTTTGACATCTTTAAATCCTTCACAGGGGTTTTCAGCCGGATTTGAAGCCAGTGTAACAGTATCGCCTACTCTGATATCACTTATCGTCTTTATACCTGCTATGAAATAGCCTACATCGCCGGCTTCCAGACAGTTTCTCTTTACAAGATCCAACTGAAAGATTCCCAACTGTTCAATGGAATATACGGCCTTGCTGTTCATGAACATAATACTGTCACCGGGCTTTACACTTCCGTCAAAAATCCTGAAATGTACAATAACACCTCGATAAGGATCATAGTGAGAATCAAAAATAAGAGCTTTAAGCGGCTTTTCAGCTTTGCCTGTCGGAGCAGGAATATAGTTGACGATTGCTTCATAAAGTTCCTCAACACCCTCACCTGTTTTGGCACTTACCTTAACAGTCATATCCGGATCAAGTCCCAAATCATGATTAATCTGATTAAGACAGGAAGGAATATCGGCACTTGCAAGATCGATTTTGTTGATTACCGGAATAACTTCAAGATTGTGCTCCATAGCCATGTACAGATTTGCGAGGGTTTGGGCCTCAACACCCTGACTTGCGTCTATGAGCAAAAGAGCTCCTTCGCAGGAACTTATCGCTCTTGAAACCTCATAAGAGAAGTCAACATGACCCGGAGTATCAACCAGATTAAGCTCATAAAACTCACCGTTTTTTGCAGTATAAGGAATTGTAACAGCCTGACTTTTGATTGTAATTCCACGCTCACGCTCAATATCCATATTGTCCAGAATCTGAGTCTGAGCAGGACCCCTGCTTGTAATCAGGCGTGCTTTTTCAATAAAACGATCGGCAAGTGTGGACTTGCCGTGATCGATGTGAGCAATAATACAGAAATTTCTTTTGTGTTCAGAGTCAACCATGATTATGTAAGATCGGTATTTTTTTCTTCAATTTCTTCAAATCCAAGCAGAGCACGGACTTCCCTGTCATCCAGAGTCTCTTTTGCAATAAGCTCATTGGCAAGCAAATCAAGCTGGTCCTTATGTTCCGACAGGATTTTCTTTGCATTCTTCATACATGAATCAAGTATGGAGTTCATTTCCGAATCAATCTTTTTAGCAGTATCTTCCGAAAAATCCTTATGCTGGGCAATCTCACGGCCCAAAAATAAAGGTTCTCCTTCGCTTCCCAGTGATACAAAACCAAGCTTACTCATTCCCCATTCAGTAACCATTCTTCTTGCAATTTCAGTTGCCTGTTTGATATCCGAACTGGGACCCGTAGAAGTCTGTCCGTTAAGTATTTCCTCTGCAACATAACCGCCCATGGCCATTGTTATATGCGAGAGAAGAGTACTCTTCTTCAGGTAGGAAGTATCCTCCTCTGGAAGACCCATTGTAACTCCACCGGCATTACCGTGCGGAATAATCGTTACTTTGTAAAGAGGATCAAGGTCAGGAAGATAGTAGAAAAGAAGCGCATGACCGCTTTCATGATATGCAGTGAGCATTTTATCCTTGTCGTTCATGACATGGCTCTTTCTTGCAACACCCAAAACCATCTTGTCCCGTGCCATTTCAAAATCCTGCATTGATACTTTTTTGCGTTTTTGTCTGGTAGCAAAGAGAGCGGCTTCGTTTACCAGATTTGCAAGATCAGCACCTGAAGCCCCGCTTGTTGCCCTTGCTATTCTTCTTAAATCAACCTTGTCGTCAAGTTTGATTTTATTGGCATGAATTTTGAGAATATCCTCTCTTTCCTGAATATCCGGAAGAGAAATGGCAACCTGTCTGTCAAAACGCCCCGGTCTCAGAAGAGCAGGATCCAGAACATCAGCTCTGTTTGTTGCAGCAATTACTATGACTCCGCTGGATGTGTCAAAACCATCCATTTCAACAAGAATCTGATTGAGTGTCTGCTCTCTTTCATCATGTCCGCCGCCAAGTCCGCTTCCTCTTGATCGACCTACAGCATCGATTTCATCAATGAACAGAATACAAGGTGCATGCTTTCTTCCCTGATCAAACAAGTCTCTGACACGAGCAGCACCCATACCCACAAACATTTCAACAAAATCCGAACCGGATGTATGGAAAAAAGATACTCCTGCTTCACCGGCAACAGCTTTGGCAAGCAATGTTTTTCCTGTTCCCGGAGGACCTACAAGCAGAACACCTTTGGGAATTTTGGCTCCGATATCGGTAAACTTCTTGGGATTCTTCAGAAAATCAACAACTTCCTCAAGTTCGAATTTAGCCTCTTTCTGACCGGCAACATCTGCGAATTTTACTTTGATTTCCTTATCCGTGTACTGTTTTGCATGGCTCTTGCCGTACTGCATCATCTGTCCGCCGGCTGCATTCCTCATAAGTACGATTGTGAATCCTATGAAGATAATCCACGGTAAAAATTCAATGATGATGGCAAATAAAGACATCTCCATTTCGGATCCCTTAACATCCACATTTTTTTCTTCAAGAAGACTCAGAAGTTCATCGTCTCTGTAAGGAATCCTTGTTTTGTATGAATTGCCGTCGGAAGCTACGAATTCTATGATTGTACCGTCCTTTATATTCACTTTCTCGACTCTGTTGTTCTCTACGATTGTCTTGAATGTTGAATAAGTTACTTCAGTTGCAGAAGAACGGTTATTGAAAAGCGACAATGTAAAAAGTGTAACAACAATTGCAAAAGCAAACAGCCCGAAACGGTTTTTCCCGGATTTCAGCGGATTCTGAGGATTATTCTCAGGTTTCTTAAAATTGTCGGATTTTACATCTTTAGCTTTCTTCTGTTTTGAAGAACCCGGTTTGAAGTCTTCATTTTTAGGATGCCAATAAGCATCGGAATTCTTTTCTTTTTCTTTCTTCTTATCTTCGTCCATTTATTCAATTACCTTTTTTTATAAATATAACTATATAAACCATCCTGAGCAAGTGAACATCTCATTTTTGAGCAAATTCTGTCATTGGTTCCGAAAGCAGAGGCAAATACAGCACACACCTCAACAGAATCAACTATTACCGGAACCTTGTTTCTCATAACTGGAGGAACTTTCAGGTCCTGTAACAATCTCATAACTTTTTTAGTACCGTCTTTGAGTCTTATATTGTCTCCCGGCTGTGCATATCTTACAAATGGAATACCTGAAAAAGATGCAGGATTCAGCTTTATACTTTTACCGTTTCCACCTTTTTCTGCCTCTATGCAACTTCCGTCAGATAAATAAGTTATGCCATTAATTACGAGTGGAGTTTTAAAATACTGAAAATTAGAGCTCTTTTCATTCACAGCCTCATTTTTTACCAGATACAGTTCATCTTTGTGGATACAGAAAGTACCTCCGTTTGAACTGATTACCGCAAATTTCCGATTCAGACTTTTCAAGACTCTGTCCGCAAGAGTCTGAGGCATTTGGCTGCCCACAACACTGTCCCACATAGAAAACAAAGCCAGAGTCTGCTGAGCTTTATTCAGACCTGCAATGTATTGTGTTCCTATCTTATCGTGGAATTTAAAAGAACCTATGCACATCTCCACTGCTTTTTTTCTTATATTTTCCACCCTGTTTTCCCAGTCCGGCAATACGGTTTTCAACTGCGGAATTATGACATTCCGCAATTCATTTCTCTTAAAGGAATTATCTTTATTTGTTGAATCAATGCTCCATGAAAAACCCGACTTTGAAACATAATTTTCAATGTCTTTTCTTCTGAATTCAAGCAATGGTCTTATGATATAACCTTTGGTTTCCGAAATTCCTCTCATTGATGAAACAGGTGCTCTGTTGATTATCCTCATAAGAACTGTTTCAAGCTGATCATCAAAATGATGCGCAGTTGCAATAAACGAACAATTATTCATAACTCTCTGTTTTTCAAGAAGAGAATACCTGAAGTGTCTTGCAGAAGCTTCAATTCCTCCGTATTCTTTCGACGATGCCGCAATTTCACCTCTATCTACTGTTTCTACAATAAGTTGCAGTCCGAATCTATCACAGTTTAATTTATTCTTTTCCACTTCGGATTCAAGTTCTTCCAAACTTCTCAGATTATGATTGATATATACAGGAACTACATTTTCCGTTCCTAAGGTTTTTACCAGAAGTATCAACAATCCCAGAGAATCGCAACCACCTGAAAATGCACAGATTACGCGACAGTTTTCCTGAAAATCGGTGAGAATACTTAAAGTATCAGAGAATTCCCTTTCTGTTAAATTCACCCTGCAGTTCCTCTATGCTTGCTCCGTTTATGTACGCAACTATTGCCTTTGAAGCATCTTTCAGTGCTTGCTCATAAGCATTTTTGCGGAGCTCTTCTTTTTCCTTTCCCAAAACATAATCAACAACGGAAAGACCTTCAGTCGGGCGTCCTATTCCGATATAGATTCTTACAAAATCGGAAGATCCGAGGTTTTCAGTTATACTGTTCAGCCCTTTCTGACCGCTCGGGCCTCCGCCTTTTCTGATTCTTAGACCTCCGCATGCAAGGTCCATATTATCGCAGACAACTACAAGGTCAGACGGATCTTTGATCTCGAAATTCTTCAAAATCTTTCCGCTGCTGTTCATATATGTCAATGGGAAAACCAACTGTGCTCCGGGAACCTTTGCATAAGAGTACAAACGAAAACAGCGTCTTCTCAACTTTACTTGAAAAAACGCTGCTGCCTTACATAATGCATCAATACCGGCATTATGCCTTGTATGTTCATATTTGGTTCCGGGGTTACCTAAACCGAATACATAAATCATACAATCTGGAAATCTGCGTGCATAAGAGTTGCTGTCATTACATTTTCCTGAAGTTCCTTGAAAATGCACTTGTATGTCTTACCGTCAAGAGCAATTTCGCACTCTTTTCCAACAGCCAACTTTCTCAGTATGAAGTCAAATTCATGTGCATTAAGTACAATGTGAAAATTACCTTCTTTTCCGTACATTTCAGCCGGAAGCAAACCTTTTCTGATAAGTCTTCTTGAACCTGCTGATCCGAAATCTTCTGTTCTGAGTGTTGCATTAATTGTCATATCTATCTCCTTACTCTCGTTCCGATTAACGGAACTACCATCAAAATGCAAGGCAAATTTAACACACAAACAAAAATAGGTCAACTCATCGCATTGAATCACGTTAAATCTAACCGAAAAAAATGCTGTGAATCACGTAAAAATCTAACCCAAATAAATCTGGCACAATAGTGTCGGAGAAAAAAATGGGGTTAACATTGAAAGAAAAGAAGGCAGTA
>JAZLEZ010000055.1:0-51218 GCA_045615505.1 Sphaerochaetaceae bacterium
CCTTCAGCGGGAATATCTAACCATCGGCTTAAGAGACCTGACAGGTAAGCATCAAACTGATTCATTCGTATGCTGTATGAAGGAATGATTTTTATCAACAATTCTGCAGCATAGACTATGAACCATATTGCACCTGCAAAAACCAAAACAATCAGTAAAACTGCAACTATAGAAGCAATTGCAGAAGGAATATGCCATTTTTCCAATGCAGAAACAAGCGGGAGGATAATAAGAAAAATCAAGAGTGCCAGTACAATGTTTATCGAGACACTGCTTGTGACCTTACACACAGCCATTATTGCTATTACAAGCAAAACGAGAAGAATATTTCTGACCTGAACCAAATGTTTATCATCCATATTTGTAGATTGTATTATAACTTAAAGATAACCACAATAGAACAACATACAACCCGAACTACGGATAAGGACGACAAAATGAATATTATCGAGCAACTTGCAAAACTGCCTTCATAAATCTTGAATTTGAATTTGCGTTTAAAAACACATTTTTGCTAATTTCATAATACACAAAGTATTACATCAATTATTTCTCTTTTCTGAAAAGAGAAATGTTGCTTGCTTTGGAAAATATTTTCTCCATTCTCCTGACTTCACTCTCAGTCATTGAAGACCGTGCAAACTGATCACGCAGGAATTCTCTGGTAAATACGCGTTCATCATCCACTTTGAAGTACCCTATTTTTTCAAGAGCTTCAATACAAACATCAGCAGCCTCTGATACACGCTCCGCAGTTACTGCATTTCCCCCGGCAGGATATTTCTTCATCTTCTGAAAAAGCTCATAACAGATAATCTGGACTGCCTGAGAAAGATTCAGAGACGGAAATGCATCGCAGGTAGGAATTGTCACAACCATAGAGCAAAGATGAACCTGCTCATCTGACAATCCGTTGGCTTCACAACCGAAAACTATGGAAATTTTACCTTTTCCGAAAGTATTGATATGTTCTGCAAGCTCCGAGGGAGTTACACAACTCGTTTTTCTATCTTTTCCTCTTCTTCGGGTAGCAGCAACAGAAAGAACACTGTCTTTAATTGCATCGGATAGAATTGTGAATTCTTTTCTGTTTTCGTAAAGATCATACGCATGAAGAGCTAAAGTTCTTACTCTGTTTTCATCATAAGTCCTTTTTGTAACCAAAGTCAGATGACTTAATCCCATGGTTTTCATAGCCCTGCAGACACTGCCGATATTTGCGCCGTCCTGAGTATCACAGAGTATGATTTCTATTCTGTCAAGATTTGCTGTTTTTTCCATTAATCTTATTTTGAAAGCTGGGAAGCTGCTTCTGCATCTAAAACAAATACTGAGTTTTTGTGGTTTTGAAGTGCACTGCAGGTCCATTGTTCTGATATTTCACCCTCAATGGACATTTTTACTGCTTTTGCTTTCTTGTAGCTGTTTGCAATAATCAGAACTTCATCAGCTTCACAGATTGTACCAACTCCCACCGTAAGAGCTGTTGCAGGAACTTTTTCAGGGTCATTATCAAAAAATCTTGAATTTACAACTCTTGTTTCCCATTCAAGCGGCATCTGTCTAGTTCTTGAATCAAGTGCAGAACCAGGTTCGTTGAAAGCTACATGTCCGTCTTCTCCGATTCCACCCATGAAAAGTCTTATTCCACCGGCATTTTTTATGCGTTTTTCGTATTCTTCACATTCTTTTTCAAGATTCTCCGCATTTCCGTTCAGAATATTTACATTTTCTTTTTTTATATCAATATAGTTGAAAAAATTGTTGAACATAAAACTGTGGTAACTTTCAGGATGGCTTTCCGGAAGCCCTACATATTCGTCCATATTGAAAGTGATGACATTCTTAAACGATACCTTTCCTGCCTCGTAAAGCTTTATGAGTTCCTTATATACCCCCAAAGGTGTTGAACCGGTAGGAAGTCCGAGAACATACGGATTTGTTCCTTTGTATTCATTGACAGACTGAGCAATATGTTCTGCTGCCCACTTGCACACTTCATCATAAGTATTTTTTACAATTACTTTCATTAAAATTACCTCCTAGCATACGGAATCAATTATACCGCCGCACAATACTGTTTCATCTTTATAAACAACAAGACTCTGACCTTTTGTTGCCGCTTTTACCGAACTCCTGAAATTGAAACAAAGCCGATCCTGAAAATCCAATGACAGCTTGCCTTCCATCGGTACACCGGTTGATCTGATTTTGGCAGAAACTTCAAGCTCTGAATCAAGTGCATCTATTGCACCCCAGACAATATTGGTTGCAGTAACACTTGTATTACGGACGCTGTCTTCATAACCGACGACAACTTCATTTTTCTCAGGATTCAAAGCTACGACATACAATGGCATCTTATCGGCAATGCCAAGACCCTTTCTTTGACCTACTGTATAATTCCAAAACCCTTCATGTGTGCCCAAAATTTGACCGGCAAAATTTATAATATTGCCTTTGAGAGGCTTTACATCCAGCAAATCAGTATATTGACCGGAATAGAAATCCTGACTTTCCGTTTGCTCGGCATTATGGAAACCCAGCTGAATATCTATTTTTCTGACATCGGTTTTTGTCATTTCACCCAACGGAAACATTGTACACGCAAGTTGTTTCTGGCTAAGTCTATAAAGAAAATAACTTTGGTCCTTTGTTTTATCTGCAGCCTGCATCAAAGAATACCTACTGCCGTTTTTCCCGATTCTTGCATAATGACCTGTAGCAAAATAGTCAAACCCCAATCCCATATTCCGTGCAGCATCTACCATTGCACCGAATTTAATCTTCTGGTTGCACCAAACACAAGGGTTAGGAGTTCTGCCGCTCAGGTATTCATCTCTGAAGTTCTTGAGAACAACAGCTTCGTACATATCCGAAATATCCAGAATCTTATGCTCTATGCCCAGTTCCCTGCATATCTGAATTGTCTTTTCAATATCGTCTTCTTTATTAGCCGAAAAACAGGAGTTTTTATCTGCAGAAGGTTTGTATTTGCCGTCCTCCTTAAAAACTCTCATCGTGATTCCCACGACATCATGACCCTGTTTTTTCAATAAAAATGCAGCTACGGAAGAATCAATTCCGCCACTCATACCGATAAGTACTCTTGCCATGAGCGAAATTATAACATAGCAGTTGACAAAACAAAACATTTACTGTAAGTTAAATCTTGCTTGGGATCTTGGTGAAGCTGGTTTATCACGCCACCCTGTCACGGTGGAGGCCGCGGGTTCGAGCCCCGCAGATCTCGTAAAGGCAGTCATTATAGACTGCCTATTTTTGTTCTTATTCGTCTCTGAGAGCTTCCCGTCTTCTCTTGGCTGTCTGAATTTTCTCCTTTATTACAGGACTTGCTGTCTGGATGATGATGACAACAATGAGGACAAGCCCCTGAAATGTATCCTGAATATCAACAGAAAGAGAAGGAATGGAAACAATTATGAAGTTTACGGTTGTATAAGACAAGGCACCGAAAAGCACGCCCAGAAGGTTTCCTCTTCCTCCTGCCATGTTTATACCGCCGAGAACAATTGCTGCGATTGCATACATTTCATAACTCTTTCCTGAAGATGCAGGAGTGACATTCCCAAGCTTACAAGCCTGAAGAATACTTGCAACTCCTACGAGTAATCCTGTTACAACAAAAACCGATACCTTTACGAATGTTGTATTGATACCGCTCAGGTGAGCAGCTTTTTCGTTGGAACCTACTGCATAAATACTCTTTCCGTACTTTGTTTTTTTTGTAACAAAGATAAACAGGAGAATCATCAGAACGAATACGATTGTAATATAAGGAATGGAAAAATTACCGAACCCGAGCTTTCCTGTACCGAACTTGAAGCGCAGAAAATCATATCTGCTGTTTGATCTGAGCATTGCAAACTGGCTGGAAGTAGAACCGGAAATTTCAGTATCCATACTTCTGACAATGGAAAGTGCCAAAGACCTGTAAATAAGCATTGTACCCATTGTTGCAATAAACGGCGGCATTTTAGCAATACCTACAAGAGTTCCGTTGACAAGACCGCAAAGACCGCCCACAACAAGCGCTGTAAGAATCATAACAAGAACTGAATTTGTCATATTAAAAGCAACAACCGTAGCACTGGTCGTAAAAACAAGTGAAGAACCGATTGAAAGGTCAATCTGCCCGGTTATGACTATCAGAGCCATTCCAATAGCCATTGTTCCGATAATACATGTGTTCTGGGAACTCAGAATTGCAGAAATATGACTCCACTTGAAAGAATTGCCGTTTGCGGAAATAGTAATTCCGTAAACAACCATAATTACAAGCATTACCAATATGTATGAATATTGAGACCAAATATTACCTACAAAACTTTTTTTACCTTTATCTTTCATCTTTTTTTACCTCTATTTATCAGCACCTGTCGAGTAAGCCATGACAGTCTGTTCGTTTACCTGATTGTGATTGAGTATTGCAGCTATTTTGCCTTCATAGAAAACGACACAACGGTCGGCTATTCTCTGAACCTCAGGTATTTCAAGCGTATTGAAAATAACTGTCTTTCCGTCTTTTGCAAAACCCAAAATCAGCTTATATATTTCTGCTTTTGCACCAACATCAACACCTTGAGTCGGGTTATCGAACAACAGAACCTCCGCTCCGGTATTCAACCATTTTGCAAGAAAAACTTTCTGCTGGTTTCCTCCTGAGAGCGATGTTATTTCCAATGAACTGTCCCCTGACTTTATTTTAAGAGACTCCTTTTCTTCAAAGAATCGTTTCTGTTCATCGTCATAGTTGATTTTCTGTCTGCGAGATGAAATTACATGCTCTGCAATATAAAAATTTTCAAGAATCGACATATCGGGGACAACAGAGTTTTCCTTTCTGTTTGCAGGAAGCATACCTACCTTATTTTTCATAAATGAAGCAATACTTCCAACCAATTTATTTCCGTTTACTTCAATATATCCGCCTTCTTCCGGCAGAGCACCGAACATAGTCTGCATAAGCTCGCTTGCACCGGAGCCGGCAAGACCTGTAAAAGCAATAATCTCACCTCTTTTTACAGAAAGATTGATTTTACTGAATCCGTGACCGGAAAAATTATAAAGCTTAAGAATTTCCTCTCCGAGAGGACGGGATTCATACATATCCGAATCAACATAATTTGAACCGACCATGTCGGAAGTTAATTTCTGAGGATTTGTATCCGCAATATTTCCAGAAGAAATAAATTCACCGTTTCTGAAAACAGTATATCTGTCGGCAATGGCAAAAATCTCGGGCATTTTATGGGAAATAAATACAAAAGACTTTCCCTGTTTCTTCAGATTTCTGAGAATTCCGAAAAGATGTTCGATTTCGTCATTTGAAAGAGCCGTTGTCGGTTCATCAAGAATAAGAAGCTTTGCATCTGTGTACAGTGCTTTACAGATTTCAAGCAACTGTTTTTCACTTGTTTTAAGTGAACTTACCATTGCATCGGCATCAATATCAACACCTAAACTGTTAAAAAGCTCTTGCGTTTTCTTTACCTGAAGCTTATCATCAATTGCACCGAACCTGTTGGTTATTTCCTTTGTCAGAAAGATATTATCTGATACTGAAAGATCATTGATAACATTAAGCTCCTGATGAACAAATGCAATACCGGCTTTCTCCATCTCGCTGATACTCGGAGTGATATATCCTTTTCCGAGGAACTCGATTTTCCCGCTGTCGGCAGGAATAACACCGGTAAGTACATTCATGAGAGTTGATTTTCCCGCTCCGTTTTCTCCGAGCAGAGCATGTATCTCGCCCTCATACATATCAAAATGTACATCTGTAAGTGCCTTAGATCCGCCGAAAGCCTTTGAAATGTTTTTCATTTCCAGGATTTTTTTCATCCACGACTCCTATAATCCAATAATTGGAATCCAATCCCGCAACTGAATCGGAATTGTGTTTCAACCATCTGATAAAAATACGGGAAGGCGGATGCGTAACACACATCCGCTTTCCCTCTTTTCAGTATATACTGAACAATATTAGTGACCCATAAAGCCTTCATACTGGTTGCAATTGTTTTTGTCAACAATCCAAACAGGTTTCTTGGCTTCTGCGCCTGTCTCAAACTTCCAGTTACCGTCAACAAAATCAACAGCATAGTCGATAGCTGTAATCATCATTGAAGGGTTGAAAGAAACAGACATCATATCGTCGAAGAATCTCTTTCCGACTGCGGCCTGAGCTGACTTTCCGCTCATTACATCATAAAGTTCCTGCATTCCGCCGATAGCTGAAATGTAAAGGTTGAGCTTTTCAGCTGCAGCCTGATCCTTTGCTGAAGCTGCTTCGAGAACATTGAGAACACCGAAAGTCATTTCATCATCCATTGAATAGATGTAGAGGTTGCCTCCCTTCTTCTGTGCATCGGCAAGAATATCTCCGAGCTTCTGTTCCATGAAGTTTGCAGCACCGTCTGCTGACCAGTTACATACTACTGAATATGTGCTGAGAGCATCTTTGATAGCATCTTCATTCCATACCTGTGTTGTGTGGTATGTCTTTCCTGTTGCATCATCTGTGTAGTCAACTGTTCCGTTGAGGAATCCTCTGAAACCGGACTCTCTGTCGATACAAACTGAACCGTTATCTCCGTAAAGTGTGACAATTGCATCACCTGGTTTCATACCGTGGCTCTGAAGCCAGTATGCAATACCAGCACCGCAGGAAATGTTATCACCGGCATAGTTGAGTGCAGCCTTAGGCTTGAGGGCAATGGCAAATCTGTCAAACTGAATTACAGGAATGTTTGCACCTACGAGTGCTTCTACTGCAGCTTCTGCGGAATCATCAAGAACCTGAATAACAACAATCTTTGCATCGCCGTTTGCGATAATTGTGTTAACATAGTCAACCTGTGTTTCACCTGAAGAAGCAGGCATAAATACAGCTTTATGCTTTCCGTCTGCATTAAGCTCAGCAACTTTCTTTTCTGCAAATGCACCGGCCTGAGCTGTCCAACCGTGGTCAGGTGTAGGACCCAGAACATAAATCTTGTCTGCAGCCTTTTTCTTTGAGCAAGATACAAACAAACATGCTGAAAGAACTGCGAGAACAAGCATGAAAACGATAAATTTCTTCATAATTTATCCTCCGTAAAAATTTTTAATACCATACGGTAAAAATAAACAATTATACTTCTTCTGTTTTTCCGCTTACAGAAGATTTCTGACACGCAAAAACTGCACGCATTGATTTGATTATATCATCTGCATCAAGAAGACTCTTTCTTCCTGTAATTACAGAATCGACAAATTCATCAATTACTCCGCTGGAGGCCTGTTGTGCATCTGCATTGGTCTGGATTCTGTCAAGTGCAAGTTTTTCCTCCGTTCCGTCATTGTGAACAATTATCAGAGAGTACGCAGGATCTGAATAAAGCTTCAGAACACCTTTCTGACAGAAAATATTGGTTGTATTGAATTCTGTTCCGTAACATGTCCAACTGGTTGTTACCGTTCCGAAAGCACCATTATTGAAATTGAGAATTTCAACGGAATTGTCATCTACTTCAATAGGAGTTCCGTCTTCAAAAGTCTTGTCAAGAACACGCATTGTAGAATAAGCAGATTCAATATCATCTCCGATAAGATATCTTATCAAATCGATTTTATGAATTCCCAAGTCTGCCATAGAACCGAATGCTGCAGCAGATTTTTTGAAAAACCATGTATTTTTACTTTTTTCAATGCTCCACGACTCCGGCCCGCCGTGGCAGAACATTGTATTAAAAGAAAGAACCTTTCCCATTGCTCCGCCGGCAATTATTTCCTTTGCTTTTCTGTGAGCAGGTGTGAGACGCTGATTCTGACCTATCATAAGTCTTTTCCCCGAAGCTTTTGAAGCTGCAATCATTTTTTCACAGTCTTCAAGTGAAATAGCCATAGGTTTTTCACAGAGAACATGCTTTCCTGCATTAAGAGCCTTGATTGAAGTCTCTGCATGATAAGCGTTTGCAACACAGACGGAAACCGCATCTACAGTATTGTCGTCAAACAACTCTTCCAAAGAAGAATAGGCCTTTCCGCCGTATATACTTACAAGCTCTTCAGCTCTTTCTTTGACAAAATCGAAAAAACCCGCAATTTCAACATTCTTATTCAATCCGTATTCATGTGCATGACGCTGTCTTGCAATACTACCACAACCGATAACAGCAACTCTAATCATTTAAATCCCCTTTTCTTTTAATATCTAGAGGTACTTTCAAAACTGCCTTCATAAATATCAGTTTTGAAATTATCTCTCTAACCATTGAATTCTTCAAAATCAGATTACAAAATTATCCATGAATTTCTTTGAAAGTTTCAGGGAATCGAGAATTTTTTCCTTTGAACCTTCAAAAGCCCTGTCTTCAACTTCTATACAAGCATATCCGTCATAACCGATATCGGTCAATGCAGAAACAAATTCATCCCATTTTACATCGCCCAAACCGGGAAGCTTGGGAGCCATAAAATCAAGAGGATAAGCCATGATTCCAACCTTATCCAGCTTTTCTTTATGCAATTTGATGTCTTTGAAATGAATATGAAACATTTTGTCCTTGAATTCGTACAAAGGCTTTATATAGTCCATCATCTGCCATACGAAATGACTTGGATCAAAATTTATTCCCAGATAATCGGACTTCAATATTTCAAATACCTTTTTCCAGTTTTCAGGACTTGTGAAGACATTCTGCCCTGCAGGCCACTGATCCTGACCGAAAAGCATCGGGCAATTTTCAATTCCTATTCTGACTTTGAGTTCTTCTGCAAGTTTCATAATCGGAGGCCAAATCTGTGCAACCAGTTTCATATTGTCTTCAACATTTTTTGTCTGGTCTCTTCCGATAAATGTGGTGACCATATTTATTCCGAGCTTTGCACTGGCTTTGATGACTGTTTTAAGATGTTCAACTGCAGCTTCACGCTTTTGTGTGTCCGGCTCCATCGTATTCGGATAGAAAGCCAAGGATGAAATATCGACCTTTTTCTTTTTTGCATAATCTAGTACATAAGAGGCATATCCGTCATCTTCCAATACTTTATGCACATCAATATGACTTACTCCGGCATAACGCCTTTCAGCTTTACCCGAAGGCCAGCAAGCTACTTCAACGCACTTAAACCCCATTTCAGAAGCAATATCCATCATTTCTTCAAAAGTCCAACCGTCAAGTATAGCGCTGACAAAACCGATTTTCATATCTCACCTCACATTATCGATATTCTGGGTACTTTCAAAACTGCCTTCATGAATATCAGTTTTGAAAGTTCCTCACTAATTATAAAGTATATTTATTCATATTCAAGTTATTTTACCTGACGGAATGTTTCTTATAGCAAGACAAATGGATGAACCTTCACCGAACAGTTTTTCCATCTGCAAACAGTATTTCTTTACAGCATCAAGAGGCACATAACTCTGAATTGTACCGGCAAAACCGCCGCCGTGAACACGTGAAACACATTCTCTTCCCAATGTTTTTTCAGAAACAGCCAATGCAAGGGAAATTGCCTGTATGTCAGGATGAGAGGCACTGTAAATATTCTGGAGATATCTGAAAGAAGAAAGTCCGCTTTCCCTTACAAATCTCAAATATGACTGTCTGTCATCTTTCTGCAAAGCTTTGATCATCTGATCTGCACGGTCTGTTTCCGTAAAAAAATGATG
Source organism: Sphaerochaetaceae bacterium (assembly GCA_045615505.1). Classification (GTDB taxonomy): domain Bacteria; phylum Spirochaetota; class Spirochaetia; order Sphaerochaetales; family Sphaerochaetaceae; genus JAZLEZ01. The sequence goes on from JAZLEZ010000055.1 coordinate 9,686, forward strand.
TGCCCTTATAACAGCTCGGTCATTCTTTACTGCCTTTCTTACATCTGAAATGTTTTCATAGAACAGTGTACTGTCAACCGCCCCCAGATTTTTTTCTCCAAAGAACTCTGCAACACTTCTCATCTCAGAAGGAATTGCAGCATAATCCGGTGTCAAATCCGAATGATCGGCTCTTACATTGGTAATCACAAGAGCATAACCCCACTTGGTAAAATCTGCATTGACAGGGGTGATTAACGGATGACCTTCAGTTCTGAAATCTATCCCTACAACCCCTCCGGTTGCACAGGCAACCTGATCCATCAGACCGCAGGGTTTACCGAAGTAATTATTTTCAGCTTCCTGCCCGATAATTGCCAACTCCGTAAGAGAAAACTTCCCTTCATTGTATAGATCATTGAAAACAGAAGCAATCAGAACTTCAACTGAAGCACTGCTTGAAAGGCCGGAACCTCGTAAAACAGAAGAAGTAACATTTGCAGAAAAACCACTGACTTCAACACCGCGTTTTGCAAAAGATGCGGCAATTCCGGTAATAAGAGAATCGGTTTTTCCTTTCTTTGATTCAACTATTCTGAGATCCGAAATATCAACACAAATCGGCTCATAACCCTCGGAAATAAACTTTACAGTTTTATCATCCGTTTTATGAACGGATGCAAGGGTATCAAGACTGATTGACCCTGCAACAACTTTTCCAAGATTATGATCTGTGTGATTACCGCCCAGTTCTGTTCTTCCTGCAGTGGAAAAAAGAGCCTGTGACTTGCATCCGAACAACTCAAAATGCTGTTTTTCCAAAGCATCAAAACGCTCTGAGCATTTTTCGACGCAAGAATCGGAGCCGTAAAGACCGTATATTATTTCATTTTTCATAGCTGAAACTACAACGCAAAAACAGAAATGGACTGAGAACAGTCATTTACACCGTATCAATAGCTCAAAAAATGCAATGCAAAAAACGCAAAATTGTCTTTTGCACTGCATTTTGTCAGAAAACGAGTACCTCCGAAATATTCCGATTACTTCTTTGCAATATACTTTCTGATATCAAGAGCAACAGCAACAACAATAACCAGACCCTGAACAACATAATTGTAGTAAGGGTTGACGCCAAGGAACTGAAGAACAATCTTGAGAAGTTCAAAGACCAAAACTCCGATAAGAACACCGCTTACAGTTCCGATACCACCTGTTGTTGATACACCGCCGATTGTACAACCTGCAATAGCTTCAAGCTCATATCCGTTACCCATTGAAGCAGAAGCTCCACCTGACTTTGCGGCAAGCAGATAACCTGCTATTGCGTACATAATACCTGCTGTCATATAAATTTTAAGGAGTGTATTCTTTGTATTTACACCTGATACTTCTGCAGCAACTTCGTTTCCTCCGATTGCATACATATACTTTCCGTGACAGGTTTTATTGTAGAGGAACCAGAAGAATGCACCGAAGACAACTGCTACAAACAGCAGGTACGGAAGATAAAAACCTGTAACTTTTCCGATTCTTCCCGTAATTGTTTTGATGTACTTTGACTGGAATCCTCCGATTGGCTGAGCATCTGTAAATACAAGACAGATACCGTAAATGATTGTCTGAGTTCCCAGTGTGGCAATGAAAGGAGGAACTTTAAGTCTTGAAATAATAAGACCGTTCAACAGCCCGATACACATTCCCACCGCAACAACAATGAGAAATACTACGAGCATATTCATTTCAGGAAGATTCTTCCAAACACGCCCGGTATAATCAGCTCTCTGAATAAGACAACCTGAAAGACAGGCGGCAAGACCTACCTGTCGTCCGGCAGAAAGATCTGTGCCCTTAGTAATGAGACAGCCCGAAACACCAAGTGCAATAAGGAATCTTACAGCTGTATTGCTGATAAGGTTTCCGAGGTTGCCCCATGAGAAAAAGTTCTCTACAGTGCAACCGACGACAATACTTACAAGAACAAGTAACACTACGATAGGATTGGCTTTTGCATAGGCCAAAACTTTCTGAGCAGTACTTTTATTTAATCTGGTTTCTTCCATTTTTTTACCTCCTATTTTTCAAACTGAGTTGCATAAGTCATGATATTTTCCTGTGTAGCATCCTTACCGTCAACAAAACCGGTAACTCTGCCGTCACACATAACCATAATTCTGTCACTCATACCGATGAGCTCACTCATTTCCGATGAAATCATGATGATACTCTTTCCCTGCTTTGCAAGTTCTGCAATGATGCAGTAGATTTCATATTTTGCACCTACATCAATACCTCTTGTGGGTTCATCAAGGATAAGTACATCCGGATTGTTTGCAAGCCATCTGCCTACAAGAACCTTCTGCTGGTTTCCGCCTGAAAGACTCTTTATCAATGTTTTTGAAGAAGGAGTTTTGATGTTCATTTTATGAACATTATCCTGAACAAGGTCCTCAATCTTCTTATCATTCAAATAAACTTTATGCTCAAGATACTGAGGAAGAGACGCTATGGAGATATTGTCAGATACCGGAAGAACACCTAAAATACCTGAACCTCGGCGATCTTCAGTAAGCATTGCGATACCCTGATCAATAGCATCCTTTGGACGGTTGATAACAAGCTCCTCTCCCTTGTATTTAATCTTTCCCGTTGTATGGCTTCTTGTTCCGAACAGACCTTCCATAAGTTCCGTTCTCTGCGCACCGACAAGACCGCCGACACCCAGAATTTCTCCCTTTTTCAACTGGAAAGAAACATGTCTGAAACTCTTTGGATTGATGGAAGTAAAGTCTTCAACTTCAAATACAACCTCTCCCGGTACATTTTCGCGTTTCGGGAACAGATTGGTAAGCTCTCTTCCTACCATCTTTGTGATAATCATATCTGTTGTAAGGTCCTTTGCATCCCATGTCCCGATGTAATGTCCGTCTCTCATAATTGTAACTTCATCTGAAATTCTGAGAATCTCATCCATCTTATGGGAAATATAGACAACTGCAACACCTTCTTTTGTAAGGTCTTCAACGATTCTGAAGAGAGCTTCAACTTCGTTGGAAGTAAGAGAAGATGTAGGCTCATCAAGAATAAGAACACGGCAGTTTGCGGAAACAGCTTTTGCAATCTCTACACTCTGCATCTGAGAAACAGACAAGTTCCCGACTTTCTCTTTTGGGTCAAAGTTCATTCTCACTTTTTTGAGAAGCTGTGCAGTATCTGCATACATCTTTTCATGGTCTATCATTGGAATAACCCCGAAAGCCTTTTTCATAGGATATCTACCCAAAAAAATATTTTCACCGATTGTTCTGGCAGGAATTGGCTGCAATTCCTGATGTACCATTGCTATTCCCTTTTTAAGAGCATCCATAGGATCGGTAATTGTAACAGGCTGACCATCAAGAAGAATCTGACCTTCATCCATTTTATAAATTCCGAACATACACTTCATAAGAGTTGACTTTCCTGCTCCGTTTTCTCCCATCAGGGCATGAACATGTCCCGCTTTCAATTGAAGCTGTGCATGATCAAGGGCTTTAACTCCCGGGAATTGTTTTGATACATCCTTCATTTCCAGAAGAAATTCTGACATGTATTACCTCCGTTTTACTGTTTCAAAAAAATGGGTGAGCAAAACTCACCCATTCTGTTTCAAACAGTAAATTACTTTACCATTACATAGTCAACCCAGTAGTACTTTTCAATGCTGCCGTTAAGAGCTTTAACTGCTGCATCAACTGCTGCGTGAGACTGACCGATATGGTCGTTAAGAACTGTACCTGTCATTGTACCGGCCTTAACCATTTCTACACATTCATCAAGAGCATCAACACCGAGGAGGTAAATGTCTTTTCCGACTGTTCTGCCTGCTGCCTGAATAGCTGCTGCTGCACCAAGAGCCATAGCATCGTTGTTACAGAATACTACTTCAACCTTGTTACCGAACTTTGCAAGAGCGTTTGAACAGATTTCCTGTCCCTTAGCCTGTGCCCAGTTACCTACCTGATCATCAAGACATTCAACCTTGACACCTGCATCTGTAAGAGCCTTTACTGAGAACTGTGTTCTGTACTGAGCATCTGTGTTTTCAGGATCGCCTTCAATCATTATGTAAGAAACTTTGCCGTCACCGTTGATATCACCCTTGTTTGAAAGTGAAAGAACGATGTTACCCTGCATTGTACCGGACTGACGGGCATCTGCACCTACATAGCAAACCTTGTCATACTTTGCAAATGTTGCTGCTTCAGGTTCTCTGTTGATGAGAATACAAGGAATACCTGCTGCAACAATCTTGTCGATGAGAGCTTCAGCTGAGGATGTCTGAACGAGATTGAGAATGATGACATCCATCTTTGCGGTAATCATCTGGTCAACCTGGTTTGACTGTTCAGCCATATCGTTCTTTCCATCATACATTGTAAGATCGTACTTTACGCTGTCTGTGTTAAGAGTTGCGAAATAGTTCTGAATTTCGTTTCTGTAAAGTGTCATGAAGTTGTCATCGTATGTATAAATGCCAACACCGACTTTGTAAGTTTTTACTGTTGACTTCTTTGCACAGCTGACAAGTGTGCATGAAAGAGCAAGAAGAACAACAAGCATTACTGTTAAAGCTTTTTTCATTTTTTTTTCTCCCATAAAATGAATTTTTTTATTTGTTTACTGAATACTATCACATAAATCGCTGTTAGTGAATTCAAAATCAACATAAATCAACTTATTCTGAATCTTATTTCAGCAATACAATTATCGCACCGCTTCCTCCGTCCTGCGGTTTGGGATTACTGTCCATATCACGCACACATTTATCTGCCTGAAGTGCAGAAATCACGGCAGGTCTCAAAACTGCAACACCATCCGGAGAATGCAATCCCTTTCCTGTAATAATCCTCACCTTTTTATAACCGGATTCAATGCTCTCCCTGATGAACGAACGCAACTGTTTCATAGCTTCGTCCAATGTATAACTATGAAGATCCAGTTCATCCTGAATCTTCATTCTGCGGAGTTCTTTGATTGTGTATGTTTTCTTTGAAAGTAAATTCTCAGCTCCGTTTCTGATTTCTATTTCTGCTCTTTCATCGTGACTGTCAGTCCACTGAGAGTATATGGAAGCAAAACCGCTGCCCTTCATTACAGTTCTCTTACATCGATGATTTCGATAGCATACTCTTCTACAATTCTGGTCACAGTCTTTTTGTCTGAACTCTGAACCTTGATGATTGTTATTGCCTTTGACGGATCCGGACCGTTGAGAACAGCAGTCGTAAGAATCTGAATGTTTTTATCTGCAAGAGCTTTACTGAGGGAAGCAAGAGTTCCGGGTCTGTTTTCGAGCATACATTCAACTCTTACACCAAAGTTCCTTGAACCGAACATTTCAAGAAGCATCTTGAGCATATCCGTCTTTGTTACAATTCCGACCAGTTTGGAATCTTCAAGAATAGGAAGACAGGAAATATGGCGGTCAACCATAATTCTTGCTGCTTCCTCAACTGTAGTATCCGTTGATATGGTCAAAGGATTGCGGCTCATGATTTTCTTTACAGTAAGCTCGTTGATAAGGAAATTCATTTCGTATGCACTCAATGTAGATACAGGTGAAGGCATAGCTTTGAGAATATCCTTTTCGGAAATAATACCGACAAGTTTATGATTGTCATCCATTACAGGAAGAATGTGAATCCTCTCCTGTTTCATAATTGCATCAGCTGCCTGAATAGTCATATCAGGAGTTGCCGTTATCGGGTTAATTGTCATTCTGCTTGCAATAAGCATATTGTCCTCCGTTCTCCTTCTATTATGCCACAGTTTTATGCACCAAGGTAGGCTTTTTTTATTGCCGGGTCATTCATAAGTTCTTTTCCGGAACCTGTCTTGACAATATGTCCGGTTTCAAGAACATAAGCTCTGTCGGCAATTGACAAAGCAGCCTGAGCATTCTGCTCTACAAGAAGAATGGTGGCTCCGGTTTCATGCAGATTCCTTATGATGGAGAAAATGTGATCTACAAATATCGGAGCAAGACCCATAGAAGGTTCATCAAGCATAATCAGTTTAGGTTGGGCCATAATGGCTCTGCCCATGGCAAGCATCTGCTGTTCGCCTCCTGACAAAGTACCTCCGATTTGAGTTTTTCTTTCTTCAAGACGGGGGAACAGCTCGTAAACCTGTTTCAGGCTCTTTTCATACTCGGAACGGGATCTGAGAAAAGCACCCATTTCAAGATTCTCTTCCACTGTAAGATTCAGAAAAATTCTTCTTCCTTCAGGGACCATTACCAGACCGGATTGTACTATTTTATTCGGAGCAAGTTTGCCGATGTCGTTTCCGTCGAATTCAATTATTCCGCCTTTAGAACGGATAAGACCGGAAATCGTGCTTAAAGAAGTGGTTTTTCCTGCACCGTTTGCACCTATAAGAGTAACAATCTCACCCTTATTTACATAGAAAGAGATATCCTTGATTGCATGAATTGCACCGTAAAAAACATTGATATTATCAACTGTCAGCAGTCTTTCATTCATTCATTTGCCCCCTTTCCGAGATAAGCTTCGATTACAACAGGATTGTTCTGAATTTGTTCAGGAGTTCCTTTTGCAATAACCTGACCGAAGTTGATTACCGTGATATCTTCACAGATTCCCATAACAAGGCTCATATCATGCTCGATAAGAAGTACGGCAATGTGGAATTCATCTCTTATTCTCTTTATTGTATCCATCAGATTTGCTGTTTCTGCCGGATTCATACCTGCAGCAGGTTCATCAAGAAGAAGAAGCTGAGGATCAGTTGCAAGAGCTCTGACAATCTCAAGCCGCCGTTGAGCACCATACGGAAGGTTCCCTGCCTTGACTTCAGCAAGATCCTGCATATCAAAAAGTGAAAGAAGCCTGAGAGCCTTTTCTTTTGCATTTCTTTCTTCTTTCCAATATCTGGGCAATCTGAAAATCGCACCCGGAATACTGTAATGCATTTTATGATTAAGTCCTACCAAAACATTGTCAAGAACAGAAATCTGCTTGAAAAGCCTGATGTTCTGAAATGTTCTGGCAATACCCGCATGGCTGCGTTTGACCGTTGACATACCGTCCAGATTTTTTCCGTTGAGAAAAATCTTTCCGCTGGTAGGTGTATAGACACCAGTAAGAAGATTGAAAACTGTTGTCTTTCCGGCACCGTTCGGACCGATAAGACCCACTATCTGATTGTCATATACTTCAATATTGAAATCACTTACGGAAGCAAGTCCGCCGAAGACAACTCTGAGATGCTCACACTTTAAAACAGGAACACATGTTTCACTCATGTTTTGCCTCCTTTTTCCCGCAACTGCAGTTCATGGCTTTTTCAAGTATTCTTTTCAACGAAAAATCATATTGACCGAACAATCCTTTGGGTCTGAAAATCATCATAAAGACAAGAGCCAATGAATATGCAACCATTCTGTAATCGGAGAAAGTTCTGAGCAGTTCCGGTAAAGCAGTCAAGACAATTGCAGATACAATAGAACCTATCATTGAACCCATACCGCCGAGAACAACCATTACCAGTATTTCAATCGATTTCATAAACTTGAATGTCGAAGGATACAGAGAACCGATATAGCCGGCGTACATACAGCCTGCAACACCTGCAAGCATTGCGGAAATCACAAATGCAGTTGTCTTATACTTTGTTGTGTTGATCCCTACGGATTCAGCTGCAATTTCATTATCTCTGATAGACAGGACTGCTCTTCCGTGACGGCTCTTCATAAATGTATGAATTACATAAATACAGATTATTACCAGAATGTAAGCAACATTGAAAGAAGTGAACTTCGGTACTCTGGCAAGACCTGCAGAACCGTATGTAAACTTGAATCCGAGAACTGAATCGATATTTGTGAGAACAACTCTGATTATTTCTCCGAATCCGAGTGTGATAATGGCAAGATAATCACCTTTAAGTCTGAGTGCCGGAATACCTATCAGCAATCCGAAAACACCTGCAACAACTGCACTTAACAAAACTGCAATAACGATATATCCGAAAGCCTGTGAAGCCTGTCCTGCTCTGAGAAGGTCATAAGTAGGAGTCGTCTTCATATAAATACCTGCAGCATAAGCACCTACAGCCATAAAACCGGCATGTCCGAGAGGCAGCTGCCCCAGATAACCGCATGCAAGGTTAAGAGAAGTGGCAAGAATCACATTGATTCCTATGGTTATCATGATACCGCGCCAGTAGTTGGTGATTACACCTGCTTTCATCAACACTGTCAGGACAGCCCAAAGACCGGCAATGAGAACAGTATTGATACAATAGCTCAAAGGAGTCGGGATAGTCTTATAATTTTTTTCCATTCTGTCCCTCCTTAAACCTTTTCCTGAATTTTCTTTCCGAGGAAGCCTGTAGGCTTGAACAGAAGAACGATGATGAGAATAAGGAATACAGCTGCATCCTTCCACATTGAGAGATGGGCTGCTGCAACAAGAGCCTCAAGAAGCCCGATTGCAAAACCTCCTATCATAGCACCTGGAATAGAACCGATCCCCCCTAGAACTGCAGCTACAAATGCTTTGATTCCGAGCATTGAACCCATTGTAGGACTGGCCTGCGGATAGGCACATAGATAGAGGGCAGATCCTATACCTGCAAGGGCAGATCCGATTGCGAATGTAAGTGATATTGTTCTGTTCAGGGAAATCCCCATAAGCTGCGCGGCTCCCATATCTTCCGATACAGCACGCATTGCCTTTCCCATTTTGGTTTTATTTACAAACATTGAAAGGACAATCATTACCCCTACGGTTACTGCAATAGTAACAAGAGCAGCATAACTTACTATGATTTTTCCGATTACCATATTCCCGCTGACCATAGGGCTCATACTTTTCTGATCTGCACCGAAAACAAGCTGGGCTCCGTTTTCAAGCAGGAAAGAAATGCCGATTGCAGTAATGAGAAGTGACAATCTCGGAGCACTTCTAAGCGGTGTATATGCTACTTTTTCAATAATTACACCAAGGGCTGTACTGACGAGTACAGCCAGAATAACAGCTACTACCGGCGGTAAAGCAAAACTGGCAATAGCATAGTAAACCATATAGGCTCCGACCATAATAATGTCGCCGTGGGCAAAATTCAAAAGAAGTATGATTCCGTAAACCATACTGTAACCCAAAGCAACAAGGGCATAAACCGAACCAGTCTGCAAACCGTTAATAACCTGAGCAATGAATGTTGATAAATCCATATTTGCAGAACTCCCTTAATGAAATAACAAATTTGGCGCAAGTAATTACTTGCGCCAATTGTATCAAAAAATATTATATAAGAACAATATCAAACGAATCAGAAGAAATTAGCAAACTTCTCTTCGCCGTTAGAAATCTTAATGATTGCAACGGACTTAACAGGGTCGTTTGTATCATTGAATGTGTAAGAACCTGTAATACCTTCCACAGCATTCATATTCTTGATTGTATCAATGATTGCCTGTTTATACTCTGCAGTACCGGCTTTGAGACCTTTCATCTCTGCAGCCTCAACACCCTTTGCCATAACCATTGAAGCATCCCATGCAAGAGGAGCAAACATATTGGGAACATCTTCGCCGAATGTTGCCTTATAGTCCTTTTCAAACTGAGCAACCGACTCTGTTCCTGCAGCATATCCGCTCATGTAAACTGTTCCTTCAAGATCTTCCTTTGTTGCATAGTTTACAACTGAACCGAATCCGTCACCGCCGATAATAGGACTTGTACAACCCTGAGCCCTGAGAGCAGTAATAGCAAGACCAGCTTCTCCGTAGTAAATAGGCATAAGAACTACATCAGGTTTCTTTGCAGCAATATTTGTCATCTGAGCCTTATAGTCAACATCACCGGCTGAGAAAGCTTCCTTTGCAACAACCTTAAGACCGTAATTATCCATTACAGACTCAAAACCCTTTACAATAGCTTCCGAATAGTCGGAACCGTTTTCATAGAAGAAAGCAACTGTTTTTGCATTGTTTACTTTTGCTGCGTATTCAGCCATCTTTTCTCCCTGGAACGGATCAAGGAAGCAAGTTCTGAATACATTTGTCTTTACTCCGGAATTCGGATCTTCAGGATCAATTACAGTTACCTTCGGGCTTGTTGCCGAAGCAGTGATTTCAGGCATATTGATTTCATAAGTTGCATCGGAAAGAGCAATTGTTGCACCTGTAAGAACAGAACCGATAACAGCAGTTGCGCCTTTATCAACAGCAAGGTTGAGAGCATTAACAGCTTCAGTTCCATCTGCCTTATCATCATATTCAAGGAGAATAATCTGCTTTCCGTTAATACCGCCCTTTGCGTTCAGCTGATCAAAATACATCTTTACAGAATTACGTACAGGTACGCCGTACATAGCATAATCACCTGTTGTGTTACCGATGAAAGCAATTGTAATACTGTCTGATGCCTTTGATTCTGTGGATGACTTTTTACTGCAACTGACAAAAATGCAGGAAAAAACGACTAACACTGTCAAAAGAACAAACATTGTCTTTTTCATACTTCATCTCCTCTCTTTTTAGTGATAAGAAATTAAAAATTGAGAAAAATATACATTTTTCGATAAGTTTGTGCAATATTTCAGCGAAAAAAAATGATCTCAGCGCGATTCGAACGCGCGACCCCTTCCTTAGGAGGGAAGTGCTCTATCCAGCTGAGCTATGAGACCATCATTTTTTTATTATATCCAAAGCCTCGACCGGTGTCATGTTTTTACAGGCTTCTTCATCGTGTTGGTAGTTGGCAGGAATGCGGTAATTTGTTTCACCGTGTTTCAGATAGAAACCGTAACGACCGCTTCGGATTGCCAAAATCTGACCTTCGTATTCCCCGAAATTCTTAACAATGTTTGAAGGATCGGAAATTGTTGCAGAACCGGAACCTGAAGACTTCTTACGAAAATTCTTTTTGGAAACTTTTGAAGCCGTATGCCTGGCAACCGGTTTCGGAGAAGAGAAAATCTTTTTTGCTTCAGATTCTGTTACCTGAAGAAGTTCTTCACAGGATTTGAAGTTGCGGTAATCGTCTTTGCATTTGAGGTATGCACCGTATCGGCCGATATCGGCAATGATTTCATTTCCGTTTTCATCGCTTCCAATCTTTTTCGGGAGGTTGAACAGCTGAAGAATCAAATCAACTGATACTGTTTTTCCTTTGAGATCTGACGGAACTTTGAAGCGCTTTACATCATTTGTTTCGGCCTTATTGCCGATTTGCCAATAATCTCCGAATCTTCCGGTACAGTAAAGAACAGGTTTTCCGTCAGGTGTCTGCCCCACTACAGCAGGAGGCGTTGAACCGTTTCCGAAAACATTGCTGCCGTTTTTGAGATTTTCTATCATTTCATCAGTAACTGAAGCCGGAGTCCATAAATCGGGAATCGAAACATACTTTCCGGATTCGGTTTTGATATAAGGACCGTACGGCCCGAGAATGACAGTGTTTTCAGGTTTTATGTGAGGAAGTGAGATCATTTTGACCGTTTTGGAATCAATTTTGTTCTTAACATCTTTAATCTGCTGCTGAAGACCGGTTTTCCCCTCGTAGAAGTTTTTCAGATAGTCAAGTTTGTTAAGCTTACCCTGAGATATCTTATCAAGGTCACCTTCCATCTGACTTGTAAACTCATAATCGATTCTGTTCTCAAAATAGCCTTCGAGCAGATTAACTACACCGAATCCTGTAAATGAAGGAACCAAAGCTCCGTTTTCACGGATTACATAGTGTTTTTCCAAAATTCTGTCTATGATGGCAGCATAAGTTGAAGGACGACCGATTCCTCTTTTTTCAAGTTCCTGAACAAGTGATGCCTCAGTATATCTTGACGGGGCTTTCGTCTCATGGCTACCTGATTCCATATTTTTGAGGGAAAGTAAATCTCCCACAGACAGTTTTGGAATAATTACATCCTTTTCAGCAAGAGCAGATTCAGGGTCATCCGAACCTTCAACATAAATCCGGATAAAACCCGGAAATTCTATGCGTGTGCCGGAAACTGTAAAAATTCCTGTATTATCACCGTTCTGAGCAGTAATTGCAACCGTAGTATTAAGCTTTACGGCATCCCTCATCTGACAGGCAAGAGTACGATTGAAAATCATCTTGTACAGAGACAGTTCCTTTCCGGAAAGTCCTGTTTCTTCAGGAAGTCTGAATACATCTCCTGCCGGACGGATTGCCTCATGCGCTTCCTGTGCATATTCATCCTTTGTTTCATACCTGCGGGCTGTGTCGGCCAGATATTCAGAACCGCACAGGGACTGTGCAGCTTTTCTGGCAGCAAGAGTTCCTTCCTCGGAAAGAGCCGTACTGTCAGTTCTCATATATGTAATGTATCCGTTTTCGTAAAGACTCTGTGCAATTTTCATTGTATCTTTTGCAGAAAGATGAAGCTTCCTGTTTCCTTCCTGCTGAAGAGTACTTGTGGTAAACGGAGGTGCCGGATGCTGGATGACAGTCTTTTCTTTGATGTCACTGATTGTAAAACTACCTGATTTCAACTCATCTATGAGCACTTTTGCACTTTCAAAAGACAACAACATTGTTTTCGGAGAACCGACATACTCACCGGTTTCCGAGCTGAAATCCTTTCCTGTCGCAATTTTCTTTGAATTATATGAATCAAGTTGCGCCGTCAAACCCTTATCGAAGAATGCCTTGACTTCCCAGTACTCGGATTTTTTATAAGACAACCTCAACTTTTCTCTGTCAACGATGAGACGGAGGCCCGGAGATTGAACACGCCCTGCAGAAAGAGACTTGTTCGAAAGCTTTGACCAAAGAACCGGGCTGATTGTATAACCGTAAACTCTGTCGAGAACCCTTCTTGCTTCCTGTGCATATACCAGATTCATATCCAGCTCTCTTCCGTTCTCAAAAGCTTCTTTGATTGCCTTCTTTGTAATCTCATGAAAAACCATTCTTCTGAACGGAACTTGAGGCTTCAGAACCTGAACCAAATGCCAGCTGATGCTTTCTCCTTCGCGATCTTCATCAGTTGCAAGTATCAGTTCATCTGCATTTTTCAGTTCACTTTTCAATTCCGATATGACTTTTATTTTTGAAGGGTCTTCTATGTATTCGGGTTCGTATCCGTTCTTTATATCAATACATATACCCTCTTTCGGCAAGGTTCTGATATGACCGTTACTGGCGATTATCCTGCAATCCGTTCCCAGAAATTTACTGATTGTCTTTGCTTTGGTAGGAGACTCAACAATGATAAGCTTTTTTGACGGCATAATCCCTCCAGCACATTTTGCAAGAAAATTTTTAGTAGGATTCGGACTTGTTGTCAAGTTCATTTTTGCAAAAAAACACCACCGGTTTTTCCCTTAATCTTATAGATTAAGAAGGTGGAAAAAATTTTTTTTGTGCGTTAACCTTGTGATATGAAAAAAAACCGCTGCATTATGTTTGTGTGTCTGATTCTTTTTACTCTTTCCTCATGTGTCATAACTGAAAATATGTCAATTAACAGCAGTCACACCGATTTTACGGCATTTCAATTCATGGAAGATCTTATGGAAGACATTTCCTGCTGGACAGATAACGGAGACGGCAAAAGTGTAATGGACAAAACCGTCGAATCCATAGGAAACAACATAATTTACACCGGCTCATCCTCCGATGTCCGTATAGAAAAGAAAACAGAACACAATTATACAGTTGATTTCTCTTTCGAGGACCTCAATCAGCTTATAGCCAGAATGACACTCAATCCGAATCAGAATTTGGTTGTCATGAAGCAACATAACGGAAAAATGAGAATGGAAATCAATCTGAACCTTGAAAATTACGATACACTCACACAGGTAATTCCCGTTCTCTCCGACCCGAATCTTGAAGTTTACGGGCCTAAATACAATAATCCTCCGTACGAAAACAGAACAGAGGAAGAGTATCTTTTCATGATAGATTTCATATTCGGGTCAGGTTCGCAAAGTATCAAGTCTTCCGCAGTAAATCTTACTTACACGGCTCCGTCCGTCATTACCGCTACAAACGGAACTGCTCTTGGAAATACAGCATCTTTTTCCTTTCCGTTGATTGATTTCATTCTGCTTCACGAGCCTATTTACCTCTATTGCGAGTGGTAGTCTCAACCGATAAGCAGTTTCAGAATCTGAACGGCATTCGACGCGGCACCCTTTCTTATCTGGTCTCCACAGCACCAAAGAGCCAGGCCATTGCAGTCCGTAAGGTCTTCTCTTACTCTTCCGACCCATACAAGATCCTGATCCGTTGTATCCAAAGGTGTAGGATAATCCTCCACCAAACGGCACCCTTCAAATGAAGAAATAGCTTTTTTTGCATCATCCAGTAGGATTTTTTCTTCAGTTCTGAGAACAACGGAAATGGAATGAGATTTCATAACCGGCACACGGACACAGGAACAGGTAACCTTCAAATCGGGAAGATGAAGGATTTTTCTTCCCTCGTTCTGCATCTTCATTTCTTCTGAAGTGTAACCGTTTTCAGTCTCCGAACCGATGAAAGGAATAACATTCATTGCAATCTGGCGGGGAAATACATCCACCTTGATTTCAGAGCCTTCGGAGATTGCCTTAATCTGGTTTTCAAGTTCTCCCATAGCTGCAATTCCGGCACCGGAAACAGCCTGATAAGTACTCACAATCATTGATGAAATAGGAGAAAGCTTTGCCAAACCTGCAACAGCCATAAGAGTAATTATCGTAGAACAGTTCGGGTTTGAAATTATTCCGCGGTGCTTAAAAGCATCACTTCCGTTGATTTCAGGCACAATCAGCGGAACATCTTCATCCATTCTGAAAGCAGAGCTGTTGTCAATGAAAACCGCACCTGATTTTACAATGAATGGAGCAAAATGCTTTGCCATATCATTCTCAACTGCACCGAGAACATAGTCCATTTCCTCAAAACTGTTTTCAGTTGCTTCAAGTATGGTAATGTTTTCTCCCCTGAATTTCACAGATTTCCCCGCACTGCGTTTTGAAGCAAGCGGAACAAGCCTGTTTACAGGAATTCCGTACTCTTCCAGAACTTTTATCATCTGTTGACCGACAACTCCGCTGGCACCCAATACAGCTACATTACAACCATTCATAATTCACCCCGCAAATCCTTCATACAGAACCCTTACAGCCGTTTCATACTGAGAATTGTCAACACCGATTATGATTGACAGTTCGTCGGCACCTTGGGCAATGGTCCTGATATTGACACCAGTTTCTCCCAGAGCTTTGAAAAGCTTTCCGGAAGTACCCGGTCTGAAAGACATTTTTCTGCCTACAGCTGCAACCAGCGCAATATTGTCCTGAACCTGCACATCATCGGAAGAAACCGCCTTCTGAATTTCACCGACTATATCGTACAAAGAATTTCCCAACGATGATTGAGAAGCAACAAACGCAAATGAATCAAGTCCGAGCGTAATATGCTCTACAGGGACATTGTATTTCTCAAGTATTTCCAAAGTTTTACGAAGTACTGCATTGGAAACCAGATTGTGCTTTCTTATTGTAATTATGCAGAAATTCCGTCTTCCGGCTACACCGGTAATCAAACCGTCCTTATCTGATTCGTTTTCGGTTTTGATACTGTCAACTATCATCGTTCCCGGATTATCCGGTTCATTGGTATTTCTGATGTTCAGAGGAATTCCTACTTCCTTTACCGGTGTGATGGAATCTTCATGAAGCACAGATGCTCCCATAAAGGCAAGTTCCCTCAATTCAGCGTATGTGATTTCCGATATGGGTTTGGGATCTGTTACTATACGGGGATCAGCCATGAGAATACCGGAAACATCGGTCCAGTTTTCGTAAATATCGGATTTTGAAGCAGCCGAAACCAGAGAACCCGTAATATCGCTTCCACCGCGGCTCATTACTTTGATTTTTCCCGTAGGAACACTGCCGTAGAATCCCGGAATCACTATTTTTTCATATTTTTCAAGAACATTCTGAATTGCACCTTCTATTTTCAAAGTGTCAAAACTGCCGTCAAAATTGATGAAAATACAGTCTTTTGCATCTACGAACTGAAATCCTATGTACTCTGCCAACAATCTTGCAGTCAAAAACTCTCCTCTGGAAACAAGTTCATCTACGGAAATATCCTTATTCAGCCTTGCCCTGAGTTCTTCAAGTTCATTCTCAACCTTAAACGAAAGACCCAGATCATTTCTGATCTCTATGAAACGATTTGCAATTGAATCAAAAATATCATCGCAGGAAACTCCGTATGTCAGATGAGCATGACAAAGATAAAGAAGGTCTGTAAGTTTATGGTCATCCTTATCTCTTTTCCCCGCAGCAGATACTACAACAATCTTTCTTGAATCATCTGACTCGATTATTTTTCTGACTTTTCTGAACTGGCCGGCATCAGACACGGAGGAGCCGCCGAACTTTGCTACTTTCAACATATTATGCCTCAATTGCGGCAAAGAATATTTTACCGCCCTTTTCTCTGATTTCCTTTGCTTTTGAATGCATAGCTGCAACACTTAGAGATTCTATGATTTCAGCCTTTTTACCGTCTGAAACAATGTACTTATGTTTTACACTGTTATTATCAGCCTTAACTGCAACACATTCATCGCTGATCATTTTGCATACACCCTGCGACACTGCTGTCAAATCCCTGAGTACAGCAGAAGCTGTAGGATATCGTCCTGCGCCCTGCCCTATAAGCGTAATAAGTCCGCTGTTTTTACCGGAGTAGCAGACTGCATTGAAATTACCGTCAATTCCGGAGAAAACGGAATTCTTCTTGCAGATTACCGGCTCTGTAAAGGCATAAACACCGTTGTCTGTCAATCCGCAGGAACCGATAAGTTTAACGGGTCCGAATCCTTCAGGACACAAATCTATATTCTCAATTCCTTCACAGAGAGTATCTTCACAAGGCAGCATATCAAAAGCCGAAGCACTGAGAAGCATTACTTTCCTCATAGTATCCATACCTGATACATCTGCCCGAGGATCAGCTTCTGCATAACCCAGTCTCTGAGCTTCCTGCAGAGCATCTTTGTATGAAGAAAACTTCTTCTCCCTTAACCCTGAGAGAATGAAATTGGTTGTTCCGTTCAGAATTCCGCCGCAAGATATAATGCTGTCAGTCTGTTTTGCAACATTTATGTTATGTAGTACGGGAATTGCACCTCCGCACGCAGCACTGAAAAGAAATGAAACGCCCTTTCTTTTGGCTATATCCCTGAGATACAGACCTTTTGCAGCAACAAGTGCCTTGTTTGAAGTCACCAGATTTTTACCGCTCTCAAGGCATGCAGAAGTAAAACTGAATGCAACATCCACTCCTCCCATACATTCAACAACAGTATCCACGGAACTGTCATTCAGAATATCATCTATGGAAGTAACCATAAATTCCTTGTTACATTCTTTCGGCAGAACCAATACAGATCCGGTTTCCAAAAACGATGATCCTTCAATCATTTCATATACTCCCTGACCGACAGTTCCGAATCCCAGTACAGCGACTTTCATTTTGCCTCCGAATCTCAAACAGAAAAAACTGTTTGTGTATGAAAAACACTTGTCTTTATTTTGAAAACAGAGTAACATAACACAGAAAATTTGACAAGGTGTTTTATGCTTAAAGATTATTTAATTGTCCATAAAAATGTTCTTCCCGATTATTTCTCGGATGTTATCAAAGTCAAAAGTCTTTTAGAAAGCGGGAAAGTCAAAAATGTCAGTCAGGCTGTCAAAGAGATAGGAATCTCCAGAAGCACATACTACAAATATAAAGACTATGTTATGGAACCGTCAGATTCGGTGGGCGGAAGAAATGCCGTTCTGTCAATGTTGCTTACGCATGAACCGGGAGTATTGAGCTCTGTTCTGTCTTGCATTTCAAAGACAGGAGCAAGTGTTCTTACCATAACACAAAGTCTTCCGGTCAGGGGCAAGGCAAGTGTAACCGTTACAATAGATATCAGCTCAATGAGTGATGAGCTGACAAACCTGCTGCATAGTATCGAACATACTGCAGGTGCAGAAAATGCAAAACT
This sequence comes from Sphaerochaetaceae bacterium, assembly GCA_045615505.1. Lineage (GTDB taxonomy): Bacteria > Spirochaetota > Spirochaetia > Sphaerochaetales > Sphaerochaetaceae > JAZLEZ01. The sequence goes on from JAZLEZ010000055.1 coordinate 27,716, forward strand.
CATTGCAGTTGAATAATCAGAGGAAAAAATGAAATATCAGAGTACAAGAAGCAGTGAATACACAGATTCAAGACAGGCTGTTCTGAACGGAATTGCAAATGACGGAGGGCTGTATATCTATTCGGATTTGCATAAAATGGATTTTGATTGGCAATACTGCATTACACAGCCTACCCTGTCAATGGCAAAAATGATTCTCAAAGCAATTCTTCCTGACTTTCATAATATGGATGAACTTGTTGATAAGGCCTATAAAAACAAATTTGAAACAGAAGAACTGACACCTCTGGTAAGTGTAGGACAGGATTATGTTCTGGAGCTGTTCAGAGGTCCTACTTCGGCGTTCAAGGATGTTGCACTGTCCATGCTTCCGCAACTTATTACAGCAGCAAGAAAACAGACAGGACTCAAGGATGAAATTGTAATTCTTACTGCTACTTCCGGAGATACCGGAAAAGCAGCTTTGGAAGGTTTTCATAATGTAGAAGGAACACGGATAATTGTCTTTTATCCTGATAACGGAGTATCTGCAGTACAGAAGGCTCAGATGACAACACAGAAAGGCAATAATGTTAAAGTCTGTGCGGTCAAAGGTAATTTCGATGATTGTCAGAGGGGTGTAAAACAGGCCTTCAGCAAAATCAATTCAATGCTCAGCGGAAAGGGAAAAAGATTGTCTTCCGCAAATTCCATCAATATCGGAAGGCTTGCACCTCAGCTTGTTTACTATTTCTCGGCTTACAGAGATCTTGTCAATCGAAAAGTAATTGTACCGGGAGAACAGGTAAACTACATTGTACCCACCGGAAACTTCGGAGATATTCTTGCAGGTTATTATGCAAAACTGCTGGGTCTTCCAATCGGAACTCTTGTCTGTGCCTCAAATGTAAACAGTGTTCTGACAGATTTCATTAAAACCGGAACCTACGACAAGAACAGACCGTTCTACAAAACTGAATCACCTTCAATGGATATACTTGTTTCTTCAAATCTTGAAAGGCTCCTTTTTCTGGCAAGCGGCAACAACTGTGAAAAAGTATCCTTATGGATGCAGGAACTCAATTCAAAAGGTTCTTTTACCGTGGATGAAGAAACACTCTCCTACATACAGAAATCTTTTGATACATGGTCCTGCTCGGAAGAAGAAACACCTATGGAAATCAGAAAATGTTGGGCAGAAAACCGTTATCTGTGTGACCCTCATACAGCGGTTGCATATCATGCCGCAAAATGTTTCAGAAGCGAAAGAAATCCGAAAGGACCTTGCGTGATTCTGGCCACAGCCTCCCCTTATAAATTCCCTTCCGCAGTTCTTAAAGCCCTTGGTAATTATTCCGAAGCAGATGAATTTGAGCAGATGGAAAAATTGCATCGCATTACAGGAATAAAAATTCCCTCAAACCTTTCTTCTCTGAAATCAGAAAAAGAAATACACAGAGATGTAATAGAGAAAGAAAACCTTATCGAATATGTTCTGAAGGAGCTTGAATAATGGAAATTGTATGTCTTGATCTTGAAGGTGTTTTAGTGCCTGAAATATGGATTGCATTTGCAAAAGAAAGCGGAATTCCCGAACTTTCCAGAACAACAAGGGATGAACCGGATTACCGTAAACTTATGAACTGGAGAATGGATGTTCTGCGTGAACACAATCTGAATCTTGACGACATCCAGAATGTCATAGCAAAAATCAGACCTCTCGATGGAGCCTGTGACTTTCTTGAAAAAGTCAGAAGCATTACTCAGGTTGTTATTCTTTCCGATACTTTTGAAGAGTTTGCCCGACCTCTTATGAAACAACTCTTCTGGCCCACAATTCTGTGCAACAGTCTGAAAGTTGATGAAAACAGGATGCTTACGGATATTGTAATGCGTCAGGAAGACGGCAAAAGAAAGGCAATAGAAAGTTTCAGAAACATGGGTTTCAGAACATTTGCTGCAGGTGATTCATACAACGATTTGACTATGATAAAAAAGGCAGATAAAGGCTGTCTGTTCAGAGCTCCAGAAAACATTCTCAAAGAAGAACCGGAACTGAAGTTGTGTACAACTTATGAACAGTTCTTCGAGCAGATAAAACTGTTTGTCGAAGACAGATAATCAGTACATAAGAGCAAGGATAAAATCCCTGACTCTTACAGGAAGAACCTTTACAAGTACATTAAGAAACTTGTATGAGAATCCCACTACAACCCTTGTTGCGGGATTCTTTTTATGAGCTTGTTTGAAAAAAATTTCGGCAACTGTCTCCGGACTTTTCCCATTCTGTTCATCCTTTGCCATCTTTGCTACGGCTTTTGTGCATTTTTCGTAATACACGGAATCAACAGGTTCGTTGAGAGTTCTGGCATTTGTGAAACCCGTTTTGGTATCTCCGGGCTCCACGATACAGACCTTCACTCCATAAGGTTTTGCTTCCATTCCCAATGCTTCCGCATAGGCTTCAAGAGCATATTTTGAAGAAGAATAATGGCTTTGAAAAGGAATCGGAACAATTCCTGCAAACGAACTTGTAAACATAATCAGAGAATGAGGCTGCTGACGAAGAACAGGCATAACCCTTGAATTTACATTCAATACACCGAAGTAGTTTGTTTCCATCTGGGCTTTTGCAGCTTCAACAGAAGTACATTCGGCCGAGCCGGATATTCCGAAGCCGGCACAGTGAATCACTATTCCCAAATCGTCAATTCTGCTTACAGCTCTTTCCACTGCATATTCATCATTTACATCTGCCCTGATATATGTAATGCTGCCGCCGTTTCTGCATTGCACGGTTTCTTCAGCACAACTGCGGGAAATCCCGAAAACCGTAAAACCGTTATCCGCAAACATAAGAGCAGTGGCTTTTCCGATTCCGCTCGAAACTCCCGTAACAAGAACCTTTTTAATATAAGGACAGTTTTTCATCAGTACTCCGAATCAAGTTTTCTTATTTCTTCAGCAATTATATCTGCGGCTTCATCAACAAGATCTTCCGTAACTGTTGCCATAAGACTGACTCTGAGAAGACATTCACCTTCAGAAGTCGCGGGAGGAAGTACAGGATTTACATACACTCCTGAATCAAACAGATTTTTTGCAAGTCTGAGTGTGTATTCCGCCTGTTTTGTATAGATGGGAACAATAGGAGTATCTGCTTCTACAATAGCAATACCATGAGCCTTAAATGCTTTTCTCGTATAATTTGCTATAGCTCTAAGCTTTTCCGAAAGTTCCGGATGTTCTTTCAGATATCTGAGTGAAGACAAGGCACTTGCAGCATTTGCAGGAGGAAGACTTGCACTGAACATAAACGGTCTGGAAGTATGTCTGACATAATCTGCTACTTCTTTTGAAGATGCAAGATATCCTCCGAGACTTGCAAGAGATTTACTGAATGTTCCCATAAACATATCCACTTCTTTTTCCAGTCCGAAGTAACTTGCCGTACCGCGACCGCCTTCCCCGATTACTCCCAGTGAATGTGCATCGTCAACAAGAATTCGGGCACCGTATTTCTTTGCAAGTTCAACAATATCAGGTAATTTACAGATATCTCCTCTCATACTGAAAATGCCGTCGGTAGCAATCAGGCATCCGGCGTTTTCAGGTACTTTCTGAAGCATTTTCTCCAATTCCTTCATATCGCTGTGATGATATCTGAACATTGTGCCGTAACTTAATTTGCTTCCGTCATAAATACTTGCATGGTTCTCGCGGTCACATATAATGTAGTCGTTTCTTCCGACAACAGAACTGATTATCCCCAGATTTGTCTGGAAACCCGTTGAAAAAGTCGTAACAGCTTCTTTATTCAGAAACTCTGCAAGCTCTTTTTCAAGTTCTATATGAAGATCAAGCGTTCCGTTCATAAATCTTGAACCGGAACAGCCCGTACCATATTTATCAAGTGCATCTTTTGCAAATTTTACCACTTCCTTACAAGTGGTAAGTCCAAGATAGTTATTGGAACCAAGCATGATTTTACGCTTGCCTTCCATAAGAACTTCCTTAGCCTGTTTGCTTTCAAGACGATGAAAATACGGGTAAATTCCTTTTGCCTGATATTCAGCCGGACGAGTAAAATCCTTGAACTTCTCAAATAAATCTTTCATAGTTTTACCGATAGAAAATTATACCCAATGATTATTTTCTTATCAACATTCAGAGAGCAACTTGCAAAACCAAGCTTTTCAAACTATCTTGTTTTGCCCAAGTAAGCTTCTTTTACCTTTTTATTTGCAAGAAGTTCTGCACCGGTTCCCTGCATGGTTATCCGGCCCGTTTCAAGAACATACGCATAATCGGAAATCTTCAGAGCCTGATTTGCATTCTGCTCAATAAGCAGAATCGTCACTCCCCTTGAATTTATTTCCTTAACTATGGAAAGAATCTCCGTAACAAAGTTCGGAGCAAGCCCCAGAGACGGTTCATCCAACATCATCAGTTTGGGACGGGCCATAAGCCCTCTTCCTACAGCCAACATCTGCTGTTCTCCTCCGGAAAGAGTTCCGGCACTCTGCCAATGACGCTCTTCAAGACGCGGGAAAAGAGAATAAATCCATTTTATGTCTTTTTCTATTTCTTCTTTATCTTTTCTCAGATAGGCACCGCATTTAAGATTTTCAAGAACAGTAAGATTGGAGAAAACTCTTCTTCCTTCGGGAATCTGTGCAATTCCGGCTTCAAGAATCTTATTGATCTGCATCCCTAAAAGTTCCTGATTGTCAAACATAACAGAACCGCTGTCTGCTTTTACAATTCCCGATATTGTTCTCAAAGTTGTTGATTTTCCGGCACCGTTTGCACCTATCATTGTAACAATTTTTCCATCAGGTACTTCCATGGAAATTCCGTCGAGAGCCTTGATTCCGCCGTAAGAGACTTTAAGATTTTCAATTTTAAGCATTATCTTCAACTCCCAGGTAAGCTTCCGTTACCTTCTTGTTATTCTGAATATCCTTAGGAACTCCGCTGGCAATAAGATGACCGAAATCCAAAACATAAATCCTGTCTGAAATACCCATAACCAGATTCATATGATGTTCAATCAGCAGAATTGTGATTTTAAACCTTTCTCTTATCTGTCCTATGAAATCCGTCAGTTCATCCGTCTCCTGAGGGTTCATTCCGGCTGCAGGCTCATCCAGAAGAAGGAGTTTCGGCTTTGTAGCCAAAGCTCTGGCAATTTCAAGCCTTCTCTGTTTCCCGTAAGGTAAACTTGTTGCCTTTTCATCTTTGACATCGAAGAGACCGACAATCTTGAGGAGTTCTTCAACTTCCTGTCTCTGAGCTTTTTCTTCCTCTCTGTTCAGTCTGAACATTGCGCTGAAAAGATTACTTGTTCTGAGCATGTGCTTTGCAATCAGGACATTGTCAAAAACTGTCTGACTCTTGAAAAGACGGATATTCTGGAATGTTCGTGCCATTCCCAGTTTTGTAATATTATCCGGCGTGGGATTCAGCACCTGTCCGTAATACATATCCGCATTCTGCCCCTTGTAAAGCTTCTTCATCTTTCCCTGAGGATGATTACGGACAACCGGTTTCCCGTAAAAGAGAATTTCTCCGTTAGTAGGCTCATAAACACCTGTGATTGTATTGAAAGCTGTTGTCTTTCCGGCACCGTTCGGACCTATGAGAGCTATTATTTCTCCTTCATTGACATCCATTGTGAGATTGTCAACCGCAACAACACCTCCGAACTGCATGGTCACATTATCAAGATGAAGGATGTTTGTACTCATTTTGAAACCTCCTTCTTTCTGTTTCCGATGTTTTTAATATCCTTGATTTTGTTTTCTATCAAATCCGCTGACAGTTCTTTGTCACCCATGATACCTTTACTGAAAAACAGCACCATAATCATGATAAGAACAGAGAAAACAACCATTCTGAATCCGGATCTGAGAATATTCAGACCGAACAGATTGTTGTTGCTGTTATCAAGGAACCTCAACCACCATTCGGAACAGGCAATAAAAAGGAAAGATCCTATACAGGAACCGGAAACGGAACCGATACCACCTATTACCACGATAAGAAGTATTTCATAAGTCATTGCACTCTTGAAAGTATTTGCCTGAACAGTAGTCTGGTACATAGCCAGCAAAGCTCCGGAAACACCTGCAAAGAAAGAACTGATTACAAAAGAAAGCCTCTTGTGAAATGATAGATTGATACCCATGGCTTCAGCTGCTATTTCATCATCTCTTATGGCTTTGAAAGCTCTTCCGTAAGTTGAATTTATTACAAGCACAATCAAAGTGATGCAGATTCCAACAATAATGAACGGGACAAGTATCCCCTTGAAATAAGGGAAACCTCTTAAAAGCTGTGAACCGTTTGTAACAGGGGCAAGGGCCTCCAGCTGAACAAAAGCCCTTACGATCTCAGCAAAGCCCAAAGTTGCAATAGCAAGATAATCACTCTTCAGTTTGAGAACCGGAAGACCGATAAGATATGAAATGAACGAAGCAACAAGTCCGGCAATAATTAGAGAAACGGTAATTCCCAGAACCGTACCGAATCCGCCCAACGCATTTGTAAGAATTTCAGTAATTGAAAAATTGAAAAGCGGCGTGTAATACTGATATACAATCGGTTTTGATGCCGTTGCAATATTCAATGAAGCGTAACTGTACGCACCCAAAAGCATAAAACCTGCCTGCCCCAGCGAAAACAGACCCGTAAACCCGTTCAGAAGATTCATTGAAACCGCAACCAGAGAATAAATTGCGCCCTTTTTGAGTACAGTCAGAAGCATTGTGGGAACACCCGGAATAATATCCAGAAGAAACACAACAAAATACAGCACTCCGATACAGATGAAAGGTGTAAAATTTTTTTTCTTTTCCATATTTGCCTCACACCTTCTCATTAAGTTTCTCGCCGAACAACCCTGTAGGTTTTACTACAAGAATTATAATCAGCAGTGCAAAAGTAAATGCATCGGAAAATGCAGTAAGTCCCATCCCTTTCAGAAGTGTTTCGCAGATACCGATTATGAATGCACCCACAACTGCACCGGGAATGGAGCCGATTCCACCGAATACTGCAGCTACAAAAGCTTTAAGTCCGGGCATTGCACCTGAAGTATAGGTAACTCCGGTGTAGTTCGTAAAATACAGAATAGAACCAATTGCTGCAAGGAATGAACCTATTACAAAAGTCATGGAAATAACCGAATTGATTTTGATTCCCATAAGCAAACTGGTTTCAAAATCCTTTGATACTGCCCTCATCCCCATACCTATTTTAGTATGGTTGATAAGGAAAACCAGAGAAACAACCAGAATAAGTGTCAAAACAGGAGTTACAAGTGTAACGCGTTTTGTACTTGCTCCCAAAATCGTTACGGTATCGGAAATCCACGGAATTTCGACAAACTGTTTTGTAAGTCCGCCCGTAAGATAGGCAACAGTATTCTGGATAAGATAACTGACTCCGATTGCAGAAATCATTACTGACATTCTGGGAGCAGTCCTTAGGGGTTTATATGCAACTCTTTCCACTGAAAATCCGATAAGGACAATCATAGCGAGAAGAATGAACACTGCAACTCCGAGGGGCATCATGGTAATCAGGTAAATCATAAGAACACCTGCAACCATAAAAATATCACCGTGAGCAAAATTTATAAGTCTGAGTATTCCGTAAACCATAGTATAACCTATGGCAATCAGAGCATACTGACCGCCAACGGAAATACCTGAAAGAATATACGGAAACCATTTTAAAATAAAATCCATTTTATTCCTGTACACAATATCAGACCGGCAGAAACTGCCGGCCTGACTGATAATCCGATTCTGTTGTTATTTAGCTTTCTGAACTTTTACAAATGAGAAACCGCCGTTTACAGCCTGTTTTATATAAGCAGTATCCTTCTTGGCGTCACCGTTTGCATCAAATGAAAGTGCACCGGTTACATAATCTGCTCCGCTGAATGCAACAAATGCTTTTCTCAGAGTTTCACCGTCTGTTGAACCGGCTTTCTCAAGTACATCGCATGCAAGATTGTAAGCATCAAAACCGAGAGCTGAAACTGCAGCAACAATATCGTTTCCGCCGTTGTTTGTCTTTGCAGTTGAATTTGAATTGATGTATGCCTTGAATCCGGAGACAAACTCCTTTGCAATACCGCTGTCATCATTCTCATCAAAGAATGTTGAACAGTAAACCTTGATGTCGGTTCCCTTCTGTGCATCACTTATTACGGAACTTTCCCATGTATCACCGGCAAGAACAGGTATTGAAAGATTCTTTGTTGCTGCCTGTTTGATGATAAGAGCAGCATAAGTTGTTGCCGAAGGTGAGAAAATGACCTCAGCACCCAAATCCTTTGCATTCTGGAGATAACTTGAGAAATCAGAAGTACCTTCTACAAATGTTTCATCGGCAACTACTGTTCCGCCGAGAGCCTTGAAAGCTGAAACAAAGTTCTTTGCAAGACCCACTGTGTAGTCGTCTCCGAGCATTGAGAGAACATAAGCTTTTTTAGCCTTACATTCATCTATTGCAAAATTTGCCATAACCGAGCCTTGGAACGGATCTAGGAAACAAGTTCTGAAATAAAAGTCATTTCCTGCCGTTACTGCAGCATTTGTACAGGAAATACCTACTGCAGGAATTTTGGCATCTCTGAAGTATGAACCTGCTGCGATTGAAACACCGGAACCGTAGGAACCCAGAATGACGGCGCACTTATCGGCAATAAGCTGCTGAGCTGCTGAAACAGCCTTATCGGTAGAAGACTGATTGTCCTGAATATCAAGTACGATTTTATACTCCTTTCCTCCGACTGTTACGGTCGGGCGAATACTGTTTGCATACTGAATACCGATTACTTCCTGTTTTCCGCCGGCACCGTTATCACCTGAAAGAGGTTCAAAAACACCAATTTTGATTGTGTCGCTGTCGGAAGATTTTGAACAGCCGACAAAAAGACAACAGATAATTGCAGCTGTCAATAAAAGCACAAGTGTCTTTTTCATAATGTTATCTCCTGTATTTAGAAAATTTATTTACGCGTGTTCTGATTATATATGAATGACAGATTTTGTCCAGCAAAAAAAATAAGTGTCCGCAATATACGGACACCTTAATTGTTTTTGGATTGAAACTGACGACAGATTACAGTTCCACGGGAATAAATCTGAATTTTTCGACATCAAACAAACCCAAATCGGTAATTTTCAGTTCGGGAATTACCGGCAATGACATAAAACACAGAGTCATAAAAGGGTCTATGTTGTTATGTATTCCCAACTTGCTTCTTGCAGTTCTCTGAATCTTGGCAAGCTTTTCCGCAACGATTTCTCCGGGAAGGTCTGTCATCAGGCCTGCAATTTCATGCTGTACACTGTCAAGTATTTTTCCGTTCTTTACAACAGCCATTCCGCCACCTAGTCTCACAAGTTCACCTACCGCAAGAGCCATATCCGTGTCATTATCTCCGGCAACGATAAGATTATGGGAATCATGGGCAACCGTTGTGGCAACAGCACCGCCTTTCAAACCGAATCCCTCTATGAGAGCAAGCCCTACGGTTCCGCGGTTGTGATGCCTTTCTACAACAGCAACCTTAACTATATCGTCGTTGTTTCGCACCCAGTACCCCTCACTGTCTCTTGTTACCTTTGCCCGTCCTCTGGCTGTTACCACAGAACCCGGAAGAATTTTCATAGTCGTCACACTATCGGATTTGAGTTTCAGAGCAAAACGCTTTTCGCCGTAGTCCTTGATTTTCATACGGCTGCTGACAGCTTCAGGTACTTGAGTATGCGGTATTTCAACCAATATCCTGTGCTTGGAAGCAACATGGTTTCCGAATGAGAACACATCTTCGATAACAGGCTTCCTAAGGTCTTTGAAAACAACCAGATCTGCCCTTTTTCCGGGAGCTACCGCTCCTCTGTCTTCAAGCTTGAAACAGGTTGCAGCATTGATTGTTGCCATACAGATTGCCGTAAAAGGATCAATTCCTTCTTCAATGGCCATTCTGACATTGTTGTCTATGTGCCCGATTTCAAGCATGGTTTTAGCCTGACAATCATCCGTACACATAAGAACATACTGTGAGTTTCTCTCATTTACACCTTTGCAGAGATTTACAAGATCATGACATACGGTTCCCTGTCTCAGTAAAACATAGATTCCTCTTCTGATTCTTGCCTGCAGCCCCTCTGCAGTTGAACATTCATGGTCATTTGAAACACCGGCAGTCGCATAGGCATCCATGGCTTCATCAGAACCCAGAAAATGACCGTCAACAACTTTTCCTGCGTTCTTTGCAACCATAACCTTATCTATAACCTTGCCTTTCCCGGCACACAGTCCAACAAAATCCATCAACTCACCCAATCCCAGAATTCTTGGATTGTCTATGCGTTTCCTGATGTCTTGCGCCTCAAGAACAGCACCCGAGTTCTCAAAAGGAGTACACGGCACACAGGAAGGAAACTGGATGAAAACGGACATCGGAAGCTTTTCCGAAGCTTTAAGCATATAGTCAAGACCGGCGATTCCGCAGACATTTACTATTTCATGCGGATCGGCAATTGCAGTTGTAGTACCGCAGGGAACCACCAGTCTGGCATATTCACTCGGAGAAAGATGTGAAGATTCAATATGAAGGTGACTGTCAATAAAACCGGGAGCAACATATCTTCCCTTTGCATCAAAAGTTTCTTTTGCTTCGGGAAAAGAATCATTTCCGAATCCGGCAATATATCCGTCTTTTATGTAAATACTTCCCTCAAAAACATCTTTGTTGTAAACATCAACGATTTTGCAGTTCTTGATACATAAATCAGCACTTTTCCGCCCTGAAGCAACTTCAATAAGATTCTTCAATGTTTTTTTGTTCATTGTCATCTTCCTCCTATGGGGTTGTTATGCGGAAAGCAACTCAAGAACAATCTTGAGGACAAACAAACCGAATGCAACCCATGTTGCAGGTTTGATACTCTTTGTCTTTCCTGTAACAGCCTTGATGATGACCCATGAAAGAATACCGAACTGAATACCGTCGGAAATACTGGAAGCACAAATCATAAATACCATTGTAAGGAATGCAGGGATGGCTTCTGCCATATCGTCCCATTCAATGTCTTTAACAGGCTTTACCATAAGAACACCAACAATTATAAGAGCCGGAGCTGTTGCTGCTGAAGGAATTGAGGCAAATAGAGGTGAAAGGAAGAGTGAAAGAGCAAACAGAACAGATACTGTAATAGCTGTAAGTCCTGTTCTTCCGCCTTCTGCAACACCTGCTGAAGATTCTACGAATGTCGTGATAGTTGATGTACCGAGCATTGAACCGACAGTTGTTCCCACAGCATCTGCAAAGAGAGCCTCTTTACAGTTCGGAATAGAACCGTCTTTCTTAATCATTCCGGAGCCCTGTGCACAACCGATAAGTGTTCCTACAGTGTCGAACATATCGCAGAAAAGGAATGTAAACATTACGAATATGAAGTCAAGAACAGCCTTTGAAGAAGAAAATACTTCAGCAAAAGCAAATTCACAAAAATAAGGTGTCGGAGGAACATAGGATCCGCCGGCATAAGTTGTCTGGCCCAAAGGAATACCTACAATTGTGGTTGCTACGATTCCGATAAGAAGTGCACCCTTGACCTTGAATACAAGAAGCATACTCGTAATTACAAGCCCAAGCATTGCAAGACCTGCAGGTCCCTTAAGCCATGAGCCGAGTGCAGTAAGATTGGATGCATCGTCAACAATGATGCCTGCATTCTTGAATCCGATATAGGCAATAAACAGACCGATACCTGCGCCTATGGCTTTTTTCAGGTTTTCCGGAACGCTGTTTACAATAGCCTCACGGAGATTGCAAAGCGTAAGGAGAAGGAAAATAATCCCTTCAACGAAAATTGCCGTCAATGCATAATGCCATGAGTATCCCATTCCCAGACATACATTGTATGTAAAGAATGCATTAAGTCCCATTCCTGCAGAAAGCGCAAAAGGAAGGTTTGCAAGAAGACCCATAACAAGTGTTGCAATAGTAGATGAAATTGCCGTTGCAGCAAAAATCTTTCCCCATTCCATTCCGGAAGGAGACAAAAGAAGAGGGTTTACTACAAGGATGTAAGCCATTGTCATAAAAGTTGTAATACCGGCAACAATCTCGGTTTTTACATCGGTGTTTCTCTCTTTCAGCTTGAAAAACTTTTCCATAATACTACCTCCTAGCCGAATACGACGAGGAACTGACCAAGCTCCTCCTCTGTAAATGATAAACCATCGACAATCTGTTGTACAGTTCTAATACTTGTACTAAATTAGACACATGGTCAGAAAAATTTGTAAAGTTTACGGAATGAACTGTGCAGCGTGCAGTTCCACTGTGGAAAAAACGCTCAACTCCCTGAAAGGCATAAACAATGCCGCAGTCAATTTGGCAACGGAAGAAGCTTCGTTGGAATATGATGAAAAGGCAATTTCTGAAAAAGAAATAGCTGAAGCCGTAGCAAAATCCGGATATCGTATTACTTTTGAAAACGATGATACATCGGAAGAAAAAACCGAAAAAACCATGAAAATAAGGCTGACTTCTGCTCTTGTTTTGGCATCCGTTCTTTTTGTCTGTTCAATGTTTCTGAAAGTATCCCCTTATCTTCAGTTGTGTTTATGTATTCCTGTCATGATATGCGGCTATTCTTTTTTCACAAACGGTTTCAGGCATCTGGTAAAGGGGCATCCGAATATGGACAGCCTTGTAGCCGTAGGTTCCACTGCAAGTTTTTCCTACAGTATCGTAAATCTTTTTACAGGCCTTGACGGATATTACTATTTTGAAGGTGTTGCAACCATAATTGCGCTGGTAATGCTGGGGAAATACATCGAACTCAAGTCAAGAAGAAAAGCCGGAGACTCCATAAAAGCCCTGATGAATCTCACCCCGCAGAAGGCAACGGTAATCACAGACGGAATACAGATTGAAAAAGAACTGGCTTCAATAAAAAAAGGAGACAGAATTCTCGTTCACGCCGGTGAAAAAATAGCTGCCGACGGAATCATTGATGAAGGTAATGCAGCCATAGATGAAAGTATGCTTACAGGAGAAAGCCTGCCCGTTCCCAAAACAGTCGGAGACAAGGTTTTTGCCGCAACTGTAAACACAAACTCACCCTTTGTTTTCGAGGCTACCGAGACGGGTTCACAGACAGTACTGGCTTCAATTGTACGAATGGTCAGAGAGGCACAGAATTCAAAAGCCCCCATTCAAAGACTTGCAGATAAGGTTGCAGGAATATTTGTTCCTTCTGTTATGGGGATTTCTCTGCTAACATTCCTTGTCTGGTTTTTGGCAGCCAAAAACATCACGACATCCCTTGTCAACGCGGTCAATGTTCTTGTTATTGCCTGTCCCTGCTCTTTAGGGCTCGCCACTCCCATTGCCGTAATGGCTGCTTCCGGCAAAGGAGCCAATTTGGGAATACTGTTTCGAGATGCTCAGGCTCTGGAAAAACTTTCAGAGATGAAAAACATAATGTTTGATAAAACAGGTACTCTTACAAAAGGAAAGCCGGAAGTTGAATACTGTTCATCTGATGAAACCCTGAAACTTGCAGCAATTGCGGAACAGAATTCCGAACATCCTTTTGCAAAAGCCGTTCTCAACGCATATAAAGGACCGCAGATTGAAGAAATCAAGTATTCAACAGTAATTCCGGGACAGGGAATTGTTGTCCGTTATCAGGGAACCAAGATAATAGCAGGCAACAGAGTTCTTATGAAAGACAACGAAATCAACATACCAGAATCCGAACCTGATGCTCAGATTTATCTTGCTCAAAATGAAAGGTATGTAGGATACATAACGGTAAAGGACAAATTAAGAGAAGAAGCCCCGTTTACCGTTGACCGTTTGAAGAACAACGGACTTGCAGTACATATGCTTACAGGTGACAACCACACTGTTGCATCGGAAATTGCAGGACAATGCGGAATTGAAATCATTCATTCCCGTATGCTTCCCAATGACAAACTTGAAGTAATCGGACAGACTGAAAAATGCATTATGGTCGGAGACGGAATCAACGATGCACCTTCCCTTGAAAGAGCCGATATAGGTATTGCAATGGGAAGTGCCAGTGATGTTGCTGTAAAGAGTGCCGATGTTGTAATAGTCAGAAACAATCTGAAATCCGTTCTGACGGCAATAAGATTAAGCAAAGCATCTGTCAGAAACATCAAACTAAGCCTGTTCTGGGCTTTTTTCTACAACACTATGGGAATACCGGTAGCTGCCGGAATTCTGACACTGTTCGGGGGTCCTGCAATGAACCCTATGTTGTGTGCACTCTGTATGAGTCTTTCAAGCATTTCAGTTGTTCTCAATGCACTCAGGCTCAGAAAGTTTTCTGAAGAAGAATAAAACCATATAAAGAACGGAATTATTATTCACATTCAGTTCGGACTTTGAAGGAATGACAAAACGGCTGAAATAAACTCCGGAAAGCAGAATGAACGCCCTGCGTAATCCAAGTTTCAATGCACCTTCAGTAACCGGAAGAATCCAAATTGAAAACAGCACCTTTCCCAGAGGTATTATCAGTGCAAGAATCACAGCCTGAAACAAGACCATCAGGCTCATCAGAAGATTTATTTTCTTTCCGGAATACATACAGCAGATCAGGAAACAGATACAGATTCCGAAATTCAACGAAAGACTGTCTGTAAAAAATGTTACAAACATCAGAGCTGTCCCTATTATCAGTTTAAGAACATCAATCTTTTTTTCAACGATAAGACCACTGTCTGCCACCTCTTCAAAGCAAAAGGCTCTGTACTTTTCATCAACTTTCAGAATATCCCTGATTTCAGGTGTCATTACACCCAGAATAAAGGATGTGACTGCTCCTATTCCCAAAACTGCCGGAGCCAGATAGTACACCCCGCTTCCGAGAAAAAAATGAGCAACATAGAGCTGAACTAAATTTGAAAAGAATGCACCTATTTCACTTAATCCTACATAGGAAATTCCAGTCAATCCGTATGCAAAAAACATTACAGCGGCGCTTGTGATTCCGGCAGAAACAGACATGACAAATGCGTAGGAGAATACGGTACCGTTGAGCAAAGCCTGACACACTATTCTCAAAATTACCAAGGCAATATATTCCTTGACAGTAAAACCGTAGCTCAAAGCAAGCATAACAGGAATGTTGGAAAAACCGATTCTGATGAAAGACGGCTTAGGAATAAGCATTTCCGCCATTGAGCAGAGCATACAAAGAGCTGTGAAAAATGAAACTTTTTTACGGGACTGCTCATCAGAAAGAAACATCATCCACACCACCTTTTCCAGTTATTGTTACCGATATACAATTGGGCAAACATGCCAAAAATTCTCCCGGGTGTGAAATACGACCATCTGTTATACAGGTTTTATTCGGGCAAGGAGAATCAATAAACCGGACTTCTCCGTTTTTTACAGCAATGGAACTTATTCCTGTTTTACCTTCTACGGTGTAAACTGCATCAACGGAAAGCGGATACAGAAATGTTCCGTCAGGACTTCTGATTTCAAGATAATCATTGTTTTTTCCCCTGAGCAATGAGAATGATATGAAAACCGACAACACTATAACCAGTGCAGTGATTACAATATCCGGTACAGTAATCCTTTCTTTCATTACAGTCATTCTACACTTATTTATGTAATTTTGTGTATTTGCCTTTTACTTGTGATACAAAAAAGTTATAAATTGTCGTTATGAAGCTCATTTACATTGTTGAAGACCATCAGGTTATAAGAGAAGGTGTCAGACGATACCTTGAGAACGCAGGTTACAAAGCTCTTGCATTTGCAAACATAAAGACAGCACATCAGGCAATATCCGTTACAAAACCCGATTTGCTTATTCAGGATGTAATGCTTCCGGATGGAGACGGTTTTGATTTTGTAAGTGAAATCAGACAGAAAGATGATGTTCCCGTTATCTTTATGACTGCAAAGATTGCTGAAGAAGACAAGCTGAAAGGTTTTAAACTCGGTGCGGATGATTATATTTCCAAACCTTTTTCTCCAAAAGAACTGGTTGCCAGAGTTCAGGCAATATTCAGACGCCTGGACAACGGCACAAATCCTTCATCCAAAGCAGAAAAAACATTCAAAGCCGGTGACGGCATCCTTGTTTTCAACGATTTTGAGCATAAAATCACAGTAAACGATGTAAAAGTTCCTTTAACTTCTGCAGAATGGAGAATTCTCAAGTATTTTACAGAGAATCCGTCAACCGTTTTATCCAGAGGTGAAATTCTTCAGAAGTGTTTTGATTATTCTTCCGAATCTTACGACAGAATAGTCGATACTCACATAAAAAATCTGAGAGCAAAACTCCGGGACTATCCGTGGATTGAAACTGTAAGAGGTTACGGCTACAGATTCATTGCTTATCCTGTATTTGATTCAAGCGGAGATATTACAGGGTGAAAAAATACTTTTTCAGATATTTTGCCTACATTTTCTTCATTTCCATTCTCATAATTGCAATCCAGAGCGGAAGTATCTTTTTTCAGTACAGAACAGGTCTGGATGCATGGAAAAGAAGCATTTTCGATGCCTGTATTGATGATCTGGAATCAAATCTCGGAAGGTCCATGTTTCCAAAAATCAAAATCGACGGTCTGGACCTTTTCGGCAGCATCGCTCATGACAACAGAATCAGCGGATATCTGGTAAGAAATTCAGAAGGTGCCATTACACTTACTGTCGGACAAACTCCGGACGGAAGAGTACTTGCCTCAGTGCTGTCTCCGGATGAAAAGATTACAGACAGGAAAAAAGTCAAATCCAAGCGTCTTGAAATGACTTTGAATGCATCTCTTAATGAAGACAACGGAGCGTTTTCGATTCAACGCAGCAGAATAACAACAAAAAGAAGCGAATCTTTTGTCCCCCGTGATGTTGCCGCAACAGACATTCTGGGTTCAATTACCGTTGCCTATATGGATGATGTACTTCTTACATTTGACATTCTGACCTACACACCCCGAACCTACATCTATTCAAAACAGATAATCGAACCTATTTTCAAAAGTCTCCTGATTTCCTTTCCGGTTTGTTTTCTCATTGCTTTTTCGGGAGCATGGTTTGTCAGTTCCAGAAATGCAAATTATATCAACAGTGTAAGAATTGCACTCAAGAAACTTGCGGAAGGAAATGAAACCGTCTCTTTGGATGAGAATAAAAACATCGAACTGAATGAAATAACCGTTGCAATAAAAGATTTGGGTAAACACCTTGCTGCCAACAACAGAAGCAGAATTACTTGGCTGAACAGCATCTCTCACGACCTCAACACTCCTGCCGCAGCCATGAAAATGATAGTTGACGGTATGATTGACGGAGTTTTCAAACTCAACAAACATAATCTCAAGGATTTGCAGATTCAGAATGATATTCTTTCTGAAAGAATACGGAAAGTCATTGATTATTCAACTTTGATTTCGGATACAAAGCCGAATTTAAAAGAATCAGAGACGAAGTCTGTCGTACCGTTTTATGATAATTGTGATTATGAAATCAAAACAGACACTGTTTTCTGTGATCCGGATTTGATGAGCAAGGCTGTAATCGAACTCATAAATAATGCCCGTGAATACGGAAGCGATGTAAAACTCAAAGCAGAAAAGATTGATACAGAATATAAAATCACCGTCTCCAACAAAGGACAGCTTCCGGATTTCTTATCCGGCAGTTCGCTATTTGAACCTTGGACCAAAGGAGACAGTTCCAGAACAAGCGGCGGAAACGGTCTTGGGCTCCCGATTGTAAGTGCAATAGCCGCATTGCATAACGGAAAAGCGGAAATTCTTCAACAAGAAGATTATGTTATATCAACAATAACATGGACCATAACAGCCGGTTGACAGGATTGAAAGAATTGTTTTTCCGCTTTGTCTTGGTCCTGTTATTGCAATAACAGGAAATTGATTTGCAAGACGCATTAATGCTTCGTATGCTTTCCGTCGAATCATTTCGGTTTTCTCCTTAGGATATTCTAAAGTATGACATTAGGATATTCCAAAGTCAAGGTTTAGGATATTCCAAACCGCTCATTGTCTGAACATTGAAATAGAATCAAAAGAATATGTTTTCAAGCTCAGTATCGTCAAAATCTTTTTCGTACCAGAAAGTATTGATTCCGAGAGATGCCGCAGCATCTATGTTTTCCTTGTAGTCATCTGTGAAGAAAACATCCCGCGGAGCAACTTTTTCTTCTTTGAGAATGTACTCGAAAAATGCCTTTGCAGGCTTTGTCATCCCCATTTCATGGGAGAGATAACACCTGTCAAAAAATCTGTCAAAGCCAAAACTTTCTATTATATCCCAGTGCGGCTTGAAAGTATTGCTTCCGACAACAACTCTATTACCTTGCACCTTGAGTTTTTCAATCACTCTGACCATAGGTTCATTAAGGTAAGGTTTAAAAAAATCCGAGAAAGGTTTTCCCTGCACTTTCACATTGAAAATATGCTCAAGGTGTCTGTAATATTCATCACAGGTAAGAGTTCCGTCCATAAGAGGATGATCGTAGTACCTGTAATCACGGAAAAACTCCTGAGTGTCAACACTCAGGAGTTCCGCGGTTTTATCAAGTACATTGATACCTTTGACAACCACATTTCCCATGTCAAAAATATACAACATTCCGTTAACCTTTTCTTGACTCGTAAACAGCTGCACCGCCGAGGAAGTATTTGCTCATTGTAAAGAACAGAATGAACATCGGAATCGATGCAAGAAGAGCACAGGCCATAAGAGCACCTTCATCGGTCTGCTTTTCTTCTGCAAACTTTGAAATATACAGAGGAATGGTTTTCATCTTCTCGCTTTGAGAACAGAGCATAGGCCACAACAGATTATCCCACTGATTTCTGAATGAAAGAATACCCAATGTTGCCATAACCGGTGTTGAGTTAGGAAGTACTATTTTTGAAAAAATACCGAATTCGGTAAGACCGTCAACACGGGCAGCATCCAGATATTCCGTCGGGAATGTTATGAGATACTGTCTCATCTGAAATACTCCGAAAGCAGATACTGCAAACGGTATGATAAGTCCCGGAATGGAATTCATAAGACCGAACTTTCTTACAACAAGATAGAGCGGAATCATAATGGCTTCAAAAGGAATCATCATTGTACTCATAATTGACATGAATACAAGATTGCGTGCCTTGAATTTAAACTTTGCAAGACCGTAACCGCAGAGTGCTGAAAGAAATACGGTTGTTGCAGCGCAGGAAACAGCAACAGCAAGCGAATTGAACAGGTTTCTGAAAAAGATATTGTCATTATGGTTTCCGTGAATGGCTTTCAGGAAGTTTGTCATAAATGTTCTTGTTTCAGTTGTGAAATATTCTTTGCTGGGAATCCATGAAAAAGGCATGCTCATAATCTGTTTTGCATCCATAAATGCAGCACAGAGCATGAACAGAAGGGGAACTATTGTAAATATCAGAACCAAACAGAGAAAAACATAAGTCAATACTTCTCCCGTTCTGACTTTTCCTACATACTGGTTATTCATATCGTACCTCCGTCAATACTCAACATCATCACCCTTCTGGATGGAGAACTGCAGGTATGTAAATACCAGCATGATGAGGAACAGAATAATAGACATAGCACAGGCTCTGCCAAGGTATCCGTTACGGACACCGGTGAAGTAAATGTTCATAGTAATGACATCTATAGGTTCTCGGGCAGTTCCACCCTGATAGAACATATATTGAGTACTGAATGTTTTCAGACATTGCAGCATTGCCATAATGGAAACAAGCACGATAGTCGGTTTCAATAAAGGCAGTGTGATATGCCAGAATGTATGCCATCTTGAAGACCCGTCAACTATTGCAGCTTCGTAAATCGTAGGTGGAATTGAAGCAAGCCCCGTGATGAACAGGATTGTGAAATAACCGATATATTTCCAGAAGTAAACAATGATTGTGGATGCACGGAGCATTTTGTCATTTGTCAACCACTGATAGTCTCTTCCGATTGTACTCAACAGTGTATTTGTAAGCTGATTGATAAGACCTGTAGGCTGGAACATAATCATCCATATTGTTGCAGCAACAACTGATGACAGTACAGCCGGAGTATAGTATGCAAGCTCGAAGAATTTTTTGTGTCCGGGCTTTCTCAGTTGCATGATAAGCACGGCAAGAGCCAGTGAAATCACTACCATCGGAATAAAACATCCCAGTGTGAAAACAGCTGTTGCCTTCAGTGAATTCATCAAAGAGAATCCGCCGTTGTTTTTTGTAAAAAGATAAACATAGTTTTCAAGTCCGACAAAATCCCAGTGACGACCGATAGCCTTTCTGTTTGTCAAACTTGTAATAAATGCATTGATAATAGGATAGAAACTGAAAATTGCAAAGAAAACCAAACATGGAAGGGTAAAAACAAAACCCCAACGAGCCTGTTGCTTTTCAATGCTGTATTTCTTCAAAGTTTTTGGTTTCATAAATAAACCTTTTCAGAATAAAAGATAAATCAGTGGACCATAGTATCGGTCCACTGATATTTTGAGAATCAAACTCAGTCGTTAATCAGTTCAAGAACTGCTGCCTGCATTGTCTTGTAGGCTTCTGCAGGTGTAACTCCCTGAAGCATTACATTCTTGATAGCTGTATCAATAGCGGTCTGAACACCGGCAGCGTTCTTTCCGTAGTACAGGATGTGTGATCTTGCAAAGTCATCGCTGAATACCTGAGAGTAAGGCATTGACTTGTAAGTATCTGAATTCATGAGAGTCTTGAGAGGCTGAATGAGTCCGACTTCCGTAAGGTACTGTTCTGCATGACCCGGTGTGAGGAGGAAATACTTGATAAGTTCCCAAGCCATCTTCTGCTCTGCTGATGATGCTTCGCTGTTGACCATATAGTAGTGGCCGTAGTAGCAACCTGCAACATTCTTGACTGCATCTTTGAATGTAGGATAAGGGACAACCATCCACTCGCCGCTGCTGTAGAAACCGGGGTTATCTGAATTGATTCTGGCTTCCTGATAGAGACCTGTGTTACACATTGCGATATCGCCGTTGTCCTTGTTGAAAAGCTTTCTGGCTGCTGTAAGAGTAGGATTACCGAGGTTCTTTCCGTTAGGTCCCCAATTCTGCATGAATGTAAGGGCCTTGATCCAAGCTTCTTCGTTTACACAGCCTTCCGTTGCTGAAAGTTCACCTCCGAGCTGTTCAACCATAGGAACAAAGTATGTGAGTGAATAAGAATATCTGAAATCAAATCCTCTTCTTGTGATGATTTCACCGTTTCTCTGGACGATTTTTTCAGAAACCTTAACCATATCTTCCCATGTCTTAGGGTAATCCTTTTCAGGATCAAGACCGGCATCGCGGAAAACCTTCTTGTTAATGAAGATTGACCAGTTCGTAAGCTCCAGAGGAAGTCCGTAAAGTTCGTCGTTGTAAAGAACAGCATCAATCATTCCGTCAGCATACTTACTGAGCATGTCTTTTGCATTCTTGAAACCGACTGTTTTATAGTCAACCTTTGATACCAGACCTGTTTCAATATACTGATGAGCATTCTCGATAGGGAGGTTCCACATTGTAGGTCCCTGACCTGCAGCATAGGCTGTCTGGATAAGTTCACGGAGCTTTTCTGCGCTCTGTCTTGTAACATTGATTGTTACATTTGGATGAGTTGCCTTGAATTCTTCAATCCATTTGTCTTCGAGTGCCTGTCTTGCAGCATCTTCGTGTGTCCAGAATTCAAGAGTAACAGCTTCGTCTGCTTTTTTTGCACATGATACAAATAGGCAAAGTACAGAAGCAATTACGAGCAAAATCAATGAAAGTTTCTTCATAGCTTTCTCCTTAAAATAATAATATGGACTCTCGCCCACAAATATCTATTTTAATGCCGCACTACTTAAATAACAACTACAATCTTTCCCTCGCAACAACACTGTTTGGATATTCTTCTGTTACAACGCCAAATATACAGTATAAAACTTCAAAACCAGGCTCCTGCACTGCATTTGATTGCTTGAACTGAGCATTATATCTTCGTTTGGTCCATTCTTCCGCTTGTCATTTTTAAATAGCATAAAGTCCTTTTTGTCTATATGTAATTCCAACCCGAGTTTTTTTTGCTACTTGCCTGAATAATCCCCAAAGTCTTTCTGATATTCCAACTGTCAAAATGGCCCAGTACCCCGTTAAAAGAGGCAAGCTGACATAAGAACTTCTCACAATCCCCTGTTACAAGCATATCATGCCACATCTTTCTGACTTTTACTTTCATTCTTGCAAGTGTGTTTTTCGAAATGTAGGAGGTATGAGGTTTTAAAAATGCTCCTAAAAATTCAACTCCGTCGTAGGCTGAAAAAATTTTAACTTTGCCCATATGCAATTCCAACCCGAGTTTTTCATTAAGAAATGAAGCTGTTAAAGGGATTAATTCGGTTAAACATTTTCTATCTGAACTTACCACATACGCATCATCCACATACCTTCCGTAATGTTTGCAATGTAGCTGTCTTTTCATATATTCATCAAATTCTCCAAGATAAACATTACTGAACAACTGCGATGTGAGATTTCCTATGGGCAAACCTATTCCCGGAGGAGAATAAAACAAACTTTTATCTTTGGGAAGATTATCCCATTCTGTTTCATCACCTATTACAATGCATTTTTTCAAGGGGTCTGTTTCAGAAATAAGTTTTGTAAGATATAAACAGAACTCAATATCGATGACATCTTTCCATTTTTCAAAACCTGTTTTACTCACTTTATGTTCTGCCAGCTTCTTTATTTTTCTGCATGCTATATCACTGAGAGTTTGTCTGTTTATATGCATAAAGTAACCTTTTATATCCAGTTTCAATACATAGCAAGGTCTTGTAAAAGCCCGGCTTTCACTACGGATATGATCTCTAAGGCGTCTGATTCCGTAATGTGTTCCCCGTCCGACAATACACGAGTAGCTGTCGGCAATAAAAGTCCTTTCAAAAAGTTTATGAACATAATTGAAATAAAGATGATGTACTATTCTGTCCTGAAAAGCTGCAGCAAATATTTCTCTTTTCTTAGGTTCTGCAATAACAAAACACGCACCCGGGGCAGGAATATAAGTCCTGTCCCAAAGATGCGTGCAGAGATTATACAGATTGCTGCAAAGATTACTTTCATATTCAATTTGATATTTTTTATTTCTCTTTCCGCGTCTTGCTTCGAAATAAGCCGTATTCAAATCTGAAAGCAGTTGTTCAAAAGTCAGGTTATACATAAGTGCTGCCCAAAGCCACAAGGCGCACAGATTTACCGTTGTTGCGGTTGTTGTTGCTGTTCACATTGACATTGTTGCTGTTGAAGTTCATGTTGTACGCGTTGTTGCTATTGCTGCTGTTAGGAGAAGCAGTCCAGACATAACCGTTCGTACCTACATTGTTCAGCGACGAGCCATTGCGGTTGCCCGCGGCAATGCTAATAAAAAGACTGCAAATTCA
>JAZLEZ010000056.1:0-34734 GCA_045615505.1 Sphaerochaetaceae bacterium
ATGGCAATCCCTGCAGGCCCATGCAAAAACACAATTTGCTGTTCATCCGTAGTAAGCGGAAGACAAAGAATCAAAGACAGAATTACCGTTATTATCGTCGGAGAAGAGCTGGGATATTGAAATGAATACAATGAAACTGAATATCAAAAGAACAATGGAAATAGGATTTGCATTTTTCGGAATTCTTCTGCTTTGGCAAGTTTACGATTCGTGGTGCCCGACATTCCTGACTGATATCTTTGCAAGAAAGCTCTACGGACTTTCGTCTTTTGCCCTGAATGCATCAGGACAACCGGAACACATTTTAAAAGTCCAGTGGATTGTAGGAATAATTATGGCCTGTGATAATCTTGCAGCTTTGATTCTGCTACCGGTTTTCGGGAAGCTGTCTGACAAAACCAATACCGAAATAGGCAAAAGAATGCCTTACATTGCTGTAGGAACAATAGTTTCTGCAATATCCTTTCCTTTTATTCCTTATTTCTTTCACAAAAACAATATAGGACTTATGGTTACCTTTATGGGAATTGTTCTTATATTCATGATGATGTACAGAAACCCGGCTGTATCTCTTATGCCGGATATTACTCCAAAGCCACTTCGTTCCAAGGCTAACGGTATCATCAATGTCGTAGGCTACTTCGGAGGAGCTTTTGCGACTGTTCTCGGAATTGTATATAAACTGAGTGATTACATTAATTTAGCTGATAATGAAAGGAAACTTATGACTATTGAAATGCCGTTCATTGTGGCGTCAATACTTATGGTTATTACAGCTGTTATCCTGTTTATAACAATAAATGAAAACAAACTTAAAGAAGAACTTAAGGATGAATTGGAAGAAGGTGAAAAACTTGCTCTGGTCGAAACTCCGATAGATGATGACAAACCCATGAGTAAGGAAAACCTCAGGATGCTGCTTGCTTTGCTGTTTTCGGAATTCCTTTGGTTTATGGCTGATAATGCACTGACAACATACATAGGTAACTATGTAATTTATTATCTCAAAGCATCTTCAAGCGGAACAATGATTCTCATAATACTCGGAGGATTGGGTTCTGTCATAGGTTTCTGTATCGCCGGAAACATTGCTGAAAAAATCGGCAGAAAATGGACAGTCGGCTCCGGACTGATTATTACAACAGTAGCCTACTTCTTTATGATTTTTATAAGACCCGGCGACACAGTTATGACTGACGGCATGCATACTTTCCCTAAATTCCTCTATATTGTTTACCTTGTAAAAGGCTTCGGAATGGCCCTTGTATTCAACTGTTCTTTCCCTATGGTTCTGGAACTTTGTTCTGCGAATAAAATAGGTCAGTTTACAGGATATTACTATGCTGCAAGTATGTCGGCACAGACAATTACTCCTATATTGATAGGTTTTATTCTTACAAAAACACTGGCATGGAATACACTGCCGGTATATGCAACGGTAATGATAGCATTCAGTCTAACAACTTTTGTAATTCTTGTAAAAAACATAAAAACTTCAAAGATTAAAGACAAAAAAGGTTTGGATGCATTGGGCGATGCAGAATAGCATCTATATTGCAGAATCAGATTTTCTCAATGATGACCGGAAGTATGAACAGTATTATTCTCTGCAGTCTGATATAAGAAAATCAAAAATCGATGCTCTGAATAATCGCGGAAGTAAAAACAATGCATTACTTGCAGGAATGCTTTTGGAAAAATTGGCAAAAGACAACGGAATAACTTCCTACAAAATTAATACTACTTCAAACGGAAAACCCTATGAACAGAACAATCTGTTCTGTTTTTCCATTTCACATTCAAACAACATTGTTGCAGTTGCCTTCTCGGATAAAGCGGTGGGATTGGATCTGGAGTTGAACACCGGAAAAACCAAAAACAATATCTCAAAACGATTCTTCAGCGAATCCGATAGGGAAAAACTGCAGAATAACACAATGAGTTTCCTTGAAATATGGACACGAAAGGAAAGCTATACAAAACTGAAAGATTCTGATCTTATTCTCGTTATGAAAATGCCCGACGACGACAAGGTATTTTTTCAGACAGTCACAAGAGATTCATATATATTAACTGTTTGCACAGAAGAAGAAACAGAGTTTATTATTAAAACCGTAAACGGGGAATTCTGATGTTTGATTTTCATAACCATTTCACAGGTGACAATGCTTTCAGATACTCTGCGGAACTGCTTCCTGAAAACATAGGCAATACTTATGACATCAATCTGGTCGGACAATCAGAAATCGGTTTGGATAAGAGATTCGCATCAATCTGTCCTATTTCAAAACAAGTAAATGCTCTTATTGAAATGCTGAACTTTGCGAAAAATAACAATATAGGGGTATCTCTGCACTGTGTACAGGAAACAGAGTTGATGTTGAATATATTAAAAAAAACAAAACTCAATCCTTATAAGGCTGTTTGGCACAATTTCACCGGCAGTAAAGAAACTGCTGCAATTTTGTTGAAATCAGATGTAATAATTTCAATCAGTCCCAGATTTAAAAGGAATCTAAATGAAATCTATTCAGCTAATCCCCTTATGGTTCTGGAAACAGATTATACAGGTCAGGATCATGAAGAATATGAGATGATTTTAAGAAACCATTATAATAAATGTGCAGAGCAACTTGGTTTACCGCTTGCAGCACTAGAAATGCATTGTATGGAACTCAAACAGGCTTTTGAATCATGAGTAACGATATTTCATCAAGAACAGAAGCAATTCTCGGAACGGAATCCGTCAAAAAACTGAATAATGCTACCGTACTGATTGCAGGGCTTGGCGGAGTTGGCGGTTTTTGTTTGGAAGCTCTTGTAAGAAGCGGTGTCAACAGTTTTGTTCTGATAGATTCCGATGTCTTTGAAGCAAGCAACATAAATCGGCAGATGCTTTGTCTTTCAAACAGTATTGGATCTCATAAGACAGATATGGCAGAAAAGAGAGCTTTGGCAATTAATCCTGATGTAAAAATAACAAAACATTCTGTTTTCCTTGATGAAAACAATACAGATGGCTTTTTGGAAAATATAGATCTTGTTATTGATGCAATTGACAGCGTTCCGAGTAAATGTTATCTGCTGAAAAGATGCATCGAAAGAAAAATACCTGTTGTATCTTCCATGGGTGCTGCTTTAAGAAAAGACCCTACCCTTGTCCGTACTGCAGACATAAGTAAGACATTCTCTGATCCGCTTGCAAAAACAGTTAGAACAATCCTCCGTAAAGAAGGGATTGAATCCGGAATAATCTGTGTTTTTTCCACTGAAAAACCTGCACAATTCAATGGCTCGTACTTAGGGTCACTTATTACGGTGACAGGCACATTCGGACTTACTCTTGCACAAGTTGCAATAGATATACTCACACAATAAAAAAGGTGGAAGTTTCCCTCCACCTGAAATCAAAAGGATTATTGAAGAATCACATTTCTTTACGCTTTGCATCAGATTCATCAAGTTCCATAAGTTTTGAAACAGGGTCCTTGACCTGAGCAAGGAAAATCATTGCTGCAATAATGTAAGGCTTGAATGAGGCCTGCTTGTAAAGAGGATCAAGATATCTGTCAAAGACTGAATTATCAACTTCACCTTCTTCACATGAAAGACCTGTAATATCAGCCGGTAAACAGTGAAGATAAAGAGCATTCCCGTCTTTTGTAAGTTTCATCATTTCTTCAGAGCAAGTCCAATCCTTATGAGTTGCATTCTGAGCAAGAAGTTTCTTCTCAAGAGCTGCAATACCTTCCTTATCGCCCTTCTGGTAAAGCTTTGTTCTCTCTTCCATAGCTGCAAAAGGAGCCCAGCTCTTAGGATAAACAATATCTGCATCCTTGAAAGCTTCCTTCATATCGTTTGTTACTTTGAACTTTGAACCGTATTTTCTGCAGTTCTCTTCAGCAATCTTAACGACATCTTCCATTACTTCATATCCTTCAGGATAGGCAAGAGTTACATCCATACCGAATCTTGTGAAAAGACCGATAACGCCCTGAGGAACACTGAGCGGCTTACCGTAACTTGGAGAATAAGCCCAGGTCATTGCGACCTTCTTGCCCTTGAGGTTCTCTTTTCCGCCGAACTGATGAATTACATGAAGCATATCAGCCATACACTGTGTAGGATGGTCAACATCACACTGAAGATTTACAAGTGTAGGTCTCTGTTCAAGAATGCCGTGTCTGTAACCGTATTCACAGGCATCGATGAATGTCTTCTGATACTTATGACCTTCGCCGATGAACATATCATCTCTGATACCGATGACATCTGCCATAAAGCTTACCATATTGGCTGTTTCACGAACTGTTTCACCATGAGCAATCTGAGACACCTTTTCGTCAAGAGGCTGTTCTTTGAGCCCGAGAAGATTACAGGCAGAAGCAAAGCTGAATCTTGTTCTTGTTGAGTTATCTCTGAAAATGGAAATTCCCAAACCGCTGTTGAAAATAACCGTACTCTTATTTCTTTCTCTCAAATCTCTGAGAGCATCAGCAACTGTGAAAATAGCATCTATTTCATCATCTGTCTTATCCCATGTCCAATAAAAGTCATTCTTGTACATGTTATTGATATGCAGAGTTTCAAGATGTCTTGCCAGTTCAATTGTCTTACTCATTATTATTCTCCTTAAATATTATATATTACTTAATATCGTTGCCTGTAAGTTCCTGACGGAAACTGGTTGCACATTCTTTCTTTTCACCAGGATTGTAAAGACCGGGAACTGCAGCATAAAGAGCAGCACAAACTACAAGGTCATGCTTCCAAGTGATTTCGTTAGGTGCATGAGCCTGACTTTCAGCACCTGGGCCGAAACCTACGCAAGGAATACCATAACGCCCCTGAATTGAAACACCGTTTGTTGAGAATGTCCACTTATCACAGAGAGGTCTTCCCACTCTCTTTTCCTTGGCCTTATCATCTGCCCAGAGGCGTGTATCTCCCCAAAGAGCCTTATGTGCATCTACAAGAGCTTTTACATGAGGAGCATTTTCCTTGTTAATCCAAGTCGGGAAGAAAGCTTCTGTTTCATAAACATGACCTGTCCATGCCGGCCTGTCATACATATACATTGAAACCTTTACATCCTTTGCATACTTCTTACATGCAGGAAGGTCTTCAATTTCCTTGAGACAGCTCTTGTATGTTTCACCGGCTGTCATTCTTCTGTCGATGGAAATTGCACATGAATCCGCAACAGCACATCTTGAAGGTGATGTGTAGAAAATCTGACTTGTTGTACAAGTTCCGCGACCGAGGAACTGAGCATCTTCATAATGTTCAGGATTGAATTTTTCATCCAGCATCTTTTCCAGACCGGGAATTGCATCCTCTTTCTTGTTTTCATTCAAATCGCGGACATTTTCAATGATTTCTGCCATCTTGTGAATAGCATTGTCTCCTCTTTCAGGTGCTGAACCATGGCATGATACACCCTTGACATCTACTCTGATTTCCATTCTTCCGCGATGACCGCGATAAATACCGCCGTCTGTAGGTTCTGTTGAAATAACAAATTCAATCTGCTTTGCAGCATCTTCAGGACCGTTGAAATATTCATTGACGATTGACTGCCAGCACATTCCGTCACAGTCTTCTTCCTGAACGGAACCCACAATCATGATTTTATATCCCTCAGGAATCAAACCAAGGTCTTTCATAATTTTTGCACCATAGGTAGCTGAAGCCATTCCGCCTTCCTGATCCGAACCGCCACGACCGTAAATCTGAGTCTCGTTCTCCCATCCCTTGTAAGGGTCATCAGTCCAGTTGTTGATGTTTCCGATTCCTACTGTATCAATATGAGAATCAATGGCAATAATCTTATCGCCTTCTCCCATCCAACCGATTACATTTCCGAGTTTATCAATCTCGACCTTATCATAACCGAGTTTTTCCATCTCTTCTTTTATTCTGTAAATAACATCTTTTTCTTCACAGCTTTCAGAAGGAATAGCAATCATGTCTCTGAGAAACTTTGTCATATCAGGACCGTATGCTTCAGCAGCTTTTTTAATAGCAGCAAAATCCATAAAAAACCTCCGTAGTTTTATTGTTTATCATTTAGGAGCTTTCAAAACTGCCTTCATATATCTTGAATTTGCCTTTGCGTTTAAAAACACATTTTTGCTACTTTCATAATACACAAAGTATTACTTCAATTATCAAAAAATGGTTTTCTCTTCGCAAATTCAAATCCAATCTTCACAAATATCAGTTTTGAAAGTATCTCCATTGTATATTCAACAAAATCGATTGTAAATCAGAATTGTTGCATTTTGTTGCAAAAATCAATCAGAACTTTCCCATTTCATGCAGAATTTTCTCAGGAGTCATAGGCCAATTTCTGACCCAAACTCCTACTGCATCGTGTATTGCAATTCCTATTGCAGGAGCAGCACCGTTGCAGGCAATTTCCGAAATGCTCTTTGCCCCGAAAGGTCCGAACTTGTCAGTTACATCAATGAGTACAGCCTTAAAATCCTCCGGAGCTTCGGTAATCATAGGAACACCGTAATCAGTCATATTTGCATTAAGACATCTGCCTTTCTTATCAAGTTTCATATCTTCATACAAACTGTGTCCGATAGATTTCATTACGGCACCGTACATCTGACATAGGGCTATTTCAGGATTAATCGGTGTTCCCGCATCCTGAAGGGCATAGAACTTCTGAACTTTGATTTCACCTGTTCTGACATTAACGGCAACCTGTGCAAAATGAGCACCGTAAGGTACGGAAGAAGCATCTGTAACAAAACTTCCATGTGCAATCATCTGACCATGGCCTGCCCCTGAACAAGCAGAATGAGATAACTCACAGAAAGAAAGCTTTGTTTTTGAAATCTTTGATCTGACAGCACCAGGAGCAACAATTTCAAGGTTTTCTTCCTTTTCATTCATCTGGAATGCAGCTTCTCTGATAATCATTTCTGCAAGTTTTCTGCAGGCAACAACAGATGCATTTCCGCTGAAGAATGTTCCCGAAGAAGCATAAGCACCCGTATCAAATGCACAGGAATCGGTATCACCGGAAATAACTGTTATTCTGTTCATCGGGAGCTTCAGTATTTCCGATGCTACTTTTGCAGAAATTGTATCAAGCCCTGTTCCGATATCAGCTCCGCCGCTGTTTAGAATGAGAGTACCGTCAGTTTCAAGTTTTGCAATAGCCTCACTGTGGTCCAATCCTGGAAGACCGGACCCCTGCATGATCATAGCAAAGCCTTTGCCGATTTTCCAATCAGGATCATCGGATACTTCCTTTTTACCCCAGTCAATCATCCTGCAGCCTTTAATTACAGCTTCTCTGAGACCGCAGGAACCTACAGGAACCACATTTCCTTCCCTTCCTTCTCCCAGTCCCTTGAGAATTTCCAGCATATAGCCTTCATCTACATGATTTTTAAGGACCATATCCTTATAGTCACAACCCAGAGCTTCTGCAAGTTCCGCCATTGCCATCATAAGACCATAAGTTCCTTTGGGGGTACCGTACCCCTGATAAGCACCTGCGGGAGGAGTATTGGTATAATAAACCTTCAAGTCGTATCTCATATTATCGCATTTGAAAAGCGGAAGAGTCTTTGAACAGCTGTTCATAGGAACTGTAAGACAGTGGTTTCCGTAAGGACCCGTATTTGCACAGACTTCCATGAAAATACCTGTAATGGTTCCGTCTTTCTTACCGCTCATTTTCACATGAACCCTCATAGGGTGGCGTGTGGAATTAGCAATGAACTCTTCTTCACGGGTATTTCTGCAGTAAACGGGACGACCGGTAACATAACTTGCGTACGCTGTAAGATCCTCAATAAGAATATCCTGTTTTGAACCGTATCCTCCACCTACTCTTGTTTTGATAACATGAATCTTGTTTTCCGGAAGACCTGTTACCCAACCGCAGATTCTTCTTACATGGTAAGGGACCTGAGTTGAAGCATATACAACAAGACGACCTCCATCCATCTTTGCAAAACAAAGATGAGGTTCAAGAGGAGTATGTTGTATCTGACTTGTCTGATATGTATGTTCTACAACTGCATCGGCCTCTTCAAAAGCTTTATCGACATTACCTATTTCCCCTTTGTTGGAAGCTGCAATATTCTTTCTGATATCTGCTCTCAAAGGAAACTGATAAATAACCTTTCCTTCTCTGGGATCTCCGGCTTTTCTGTTGTATGCCGCAAGATCTTTAGGGGCTCCGGATCTGTATTCTACTATTCCGTTATGTACAAGAGGAGCTCCTTCAGCCATAGCTTCTTCAACTGTAAATACTGCAGGCAAAACCTCATAATCAACTTTTATAAGATCTCTTGCCTTACATGCTGCCTCATAAGTTTCAGCAATGATAGCGGCAACTCTGTCACCTACATGACGGACTTTCATATTGAAAAGTCTTCTGTCGTGTGGTGAAGGTTCGGGATTTCCCTGACCTGCCTGCATATAATGTGTTTCCGGTGTATTGTAAGCTGTCAGAATGCTGACAACACCTTCAACCTTTTCAGCCTTTGCAGTGTCTATACTGTTGATATAAGCACTTGCATGAGGACTTCTGAGAACAACCATATAACAAGTGTCCTTATCAACATAATCTTCGACAAATGCCTTTTCACCGGAAACAAGTGACGGACCGTCAATCTTGGCTGCAGGTTTTCCGACAATCTTCAGTTCAGGATGGAAAGAAGGTGAAATTCTGGACTTGTATTTACCTTCTTTAAGCTTTTCCTGTGCAAGTTTGACTGCAAGATAATAATGTTCATAACCGGCATCTCTGATGAAAATACCGGAAAGAGCATCTTTTATATCTTCTTTTGAAGGTTCGGGATTGTTTTCCAAAAGCCATGTCAGCAAAAGAGCAGCAGCAGGAGCATTATAAGCACTCTGAACAACACCGGCATCAATCATAGCCTGCTGTACTACGGTGAGATGTGAAGAATTCCCAAGCCCATCCGGAGTCCTGATTTCGCAACCGTCAACCTCACCGGCAAGTACAAGATTTGAGTAAACGGGAGTTCCGTCAACAAGAACAGTATCACTACCGCAGAAACCCTCACAGTCGTCACTGTCTCTGACTGCAAGATTACCGTTGAGAACAAGCATTTCCCTGAGTTTCATTGCAGGCTCTACTTCAAAGCATCTGTTTTTTCCGTTAATTGTACAATTGATTTTCATTTTTCACCTCCGATAGAACCGACTAGGTCTTCTTCAGTAATTTGCAGAAGATATTTTTTGTATTTTTTACTGCCGAAAATATCATCCTTTACAGGTATGGCAGATATGAAATCAAGTGAATCAGCAGAGAAAATCCCTGAATTTTTAACACATACACCTATGGAATAATCATCATTTTTCCTGCAAATTGCCATTGTAATGAAACCATGGGAAGAAGCTGTATTTGAATATCGTTTACAGGCAACATTTACCTTACCGGAAGGAATAAGTACAGAAAGAATCAAATATGATTTGTATTTATCTGCCTTGGAAAGATATTCCGAAGCTTCAACAGCAGTCTTTCTGCCGGTTGTACTCATCAGTTCAAACACGGCTTTAACTGCAAGCAAAACAGGCCAAAGATATGAATCATCCCTCAATGACGCAATATTTCCGCCTAAAGTAGCCATATTGCGTCTTGTTCTGGAACTCATCCACAGACATGACTGCTTCAGATAATCCGGTACCTTCTTGTTTTCAACAGCTTCCTGAAAAGTACACATCGAACCGATTTTAATATATTTTTTCCTGTTAAATTCAGCTTTTTCCACAGTATCTAGACTTGAAATTCTGCCGATTGAAACCAAGCTTGAAGCCTTTACAGAAGAATCAAGTCTGTTGACTTCTGTACCTCCGGCAAGAATCACAGCTCCTTTTTTTACATAGGAAACAGCTTCTTTTTCGTTTTTTGCTATAAAAAGTTGATTAATCATCAATTTCCCTCCTTCTTAACAGCTCTGCAGCAATTCTGTTGGCATTTATTGCAAGCTCTTCTTCATCTATTCCTACAACCTTACCTCTGTCAACAACAATCTGTCCGTTTACAATTGTATATTCAGCCGTATGATTGCTGCCGCAGAAAAGCAATGCGGCGATAGGATCACTTTGACTCCCTGCATAAGAAACGGTCGAAACATCAAAACAAGCAATATCAGCAGCCCAAGATTCCTTAAGTTTTCCGATCTTTTCAAAATTGAGCATTTTGGCACCGTTTATTGTAGCCATTTTGAAGACATCTCTTGCAGTAAGAGCAGTACTGCCGTATTTAACTCTACCGAGTAAAAGAGCATTCCTCATTTCAGCAAGCATATCGGAACTGTCATTAGAAGCACTCCCGTCAACAGCTATTCCGATATTTATTCCCAGATCAAGCATTTCTCTTGTTCTGCAAATTCCCGAACCGAGTCTCATATTTGATGACGGACAATGTGCAATATGAGTTCCTGTCTTTGCAAGGGTTTCAAGTTCTTTATCGTCAAACCATATTCCGTGGGCATAAAAAACATCATTTCCTATGAGTTCACACTCCTGCATAAGTTCAAGAGGTCTGAGTCCGTACATATCATTACATTGCTTTTCCTCATCAATTGTTTCACAAAGATGAGTATGCAATCTTACACCGTACTTTCTTGCCAGACGGGAACTTTCAAGCATACATTTTTTTGTAACACTGAACGGGGAACAAGGAGCCAGCACAACCTTGTGCATTGCCATAGGATTCGGATCATGGAAAGACTGAATGCAGGCTTCACTGTGCTCAAGAATTTCTTCTTCCGTTTGAACACAGGAATCCGGTGGCAGCCCTCCGTCCTTTTTTGACAAACTCATACTTCCCCTTGTAGGAGAAAAACGCATACCGAGCACATCCGCAGCTTTGAACTGAATTGCCATCGGATCACTCATACAAGCCTTCGAATACAGATAATGATGATCAGTTGAACAAGTGCAACCGGTCTTGAGAAGTTCAGTCATGGCAACCAATGAAGAAGTATATACAGCTTCTTCATCAATATATTTCCAAACTTCATACAGATAAACAAGCCAGTCAAAGAGTTTTGAATCCTGAACAGCAGGAAGGTTTCTGGTAAGAGTCTGATAAAAATGATGATGAGTATTTACAAAACCGGGAACAACTGCAAACTTTGATGCATCAATGAATCTGTAGCCATACGGCACTTCAAGTTCTCTCCCGATCTTACTAATAACCCCGTTTTCTATAATCATATCCACACCTGAAAGAACAGGCTTTTCCGTATCTGTCAGAAGTGCATAGATATCACTTAAAAAAATACCTTTTTCGTTCATTTTTTCTTTCTTACAACCGGAGCACCCGGCATACGATATCCGTCATAAGTATCAATCTTCTTTTCAGAAGGATGATTTGCCGCAGTGCTCAAAAATCTTCTGATACATCTTCGGCATGCTTCTCTTCTGAATTCAGGCATGGCTCTGGGTGAAATTACTTCATCAAAAGCAACAATGACTTTCTCAATTAATTCTGATGAAATCCTATGACTGATGAGGATGTTTTCCACATCTCTGCTTCTGTTGGTTTTTGCACCTGTTGCAGTAGCTGAAATTCTGAAATCCCTGACGGTATCATCATTGTTGAACTTCAGAGCCATTGAAACGGTTACCTTACTTATTGCATTTGCCTTTCTTGTACCGACTTTATGCCAAAACACATAATCAAAATCATCTTCTGAGAAAGGAACAATAATCTCCGTAATCAGTTCATCACTGTGAAGGTCAATTGTTCTGAATTTGATTATAAAATCAGAAACAGGTTCTTCCCTTTCTCCTTTTACAGAAGAAAGCTTGACCCTCGCATCCAGAAGATACAACGGACCCGGAGTATCTCCTTTCGGTGATGCATTGGCAATGTTACCGCCGATTGTTGCACTGTTTCTGAGACCGACTGCACCCATTCGTGAAGCAGCCTGTCTCAAATGCCAAGGAACAAGTTCATTTGAAGCAATTTCATTGCTTGTACAACCTGCACCGATACAACATTCACCTTTATCATTGATATAAATTTTCTTTAGTTCAGGAAGATTTCTGATAATCATAACCGGTTTATCAAAAACCGGAGTAAGACCTGATGTTCTCTTATGACTGACCATAAGGTCACTTCCACCGGCCATAGGAATACAATCAACCATGCTTTTGATTTCAAGAGCTTCTTCCAAAGTTTTGGGAATATAGCATCTTATTTCTTCCATAAGTCACCTCCGCGAACCGATGCAAGCTTAATGCTCTCGACTATCAAATCGTAACCGGTACATCTGCAGATATTGCCGCTTATTGCCAATCTGATATCATCATCTGTAGGAACAGGATTATTACACAGAAGATAGTAAGCAGCAACAACCATTCCCGGAATACAGAAACCGCATTGAACTGCTCCTCCGTCCGCAAAAGCCTGAACAATGATTTTTCCCTTGTCTGTTGCGGTAATTCCTTCCACAGTCATAATTTCCTGACCATCTACAGCTCCGGCCGGAATGAGACAGGATGTAACCATCTTACCGTTAAGTAAAACAGAGCAAGCTCCGCATTCGCCTTCACTGCATCCTTCTTTCACACCGTTTAATCCGAAGTCTTCTCTCAATAAATCAAGAAGGCGTCTTAAAGGATCCGTATTAACACAAACCTGTTTACCGTTCAGTTTGAAAGATATTTCTGCCATCATAATGCCTCCTTGAAATCTGTACCGTGAAGCATATATTCCATTACTTTTTCAGTTGGAACCGGAATTGAATTAATTTTCTTTCCTATAGCTCTTGATACGGCATCAATATATGCCGCAGCACTTCCGTTGAAGACAAGTTCACCCATTCCTTTTGCTCCGAAAGGACCCCATTTATACGGATTATCAACAAAGAATACTCCCTGTTTGGGATAGTCCATCGATGTTGGTACTATGTAGTCACTGATTGATGTCTGTTTGAAATGTCCGCCGATATTATCAAGGACTTCCGTTGAAGCCCATCCTATTCCCTGAAGAATACCGCCGTTTACCTGACCGTAACAGATGAGCTCATCTATCAGATGACCTGCATCATGGCTTGACCAGATACCGTTTGTAGTTACTTCACCGGTACAAGGGTCAACCTCTACCTCTACAACACAAACGCCCCAACCGTAACCGAGGTAGGCATAACCTTGGAAAGTACTCTGATCCCAAGGGAAACCTTCCGGATGCTCGTAATTTGTTTCAACTTCAAATTCAGCTTCTTCCGAGTACCTTTCTTTCATAAGACTTGCTGCTTTTTCTACAAGTTCCCCTACAATCATTGTTGACCTTGAAGCAGCAGTAGGACCTGAATCCGGAACTCTTGATGTATCAGGGTCTTTGAAAATGATTTTCTCAACGGGAATTCCAAGGGTATATGCTGCAATCTTAGGAAGAATAGTGTGGAACCCCTGTCCCATTTCAGTCTGTCCGCATAAGATTTCAACAGTACCGTCAGAATATTTTCGGAGCTTGACTTTAGCTTTTATCAAAGCAGATTCACCGTTTCCTGTAAATGCTCCGCCATGATTGTAGAATGAGATTCCGATTCCTTTTCCGCAACCGGTTTTGTATTCTTTGGCTTTTCTTCTGTAATCGGAAGCCTCAAGTACCTGTTCGAGCATTTCAGGAATCATTACCCTTTCAACAATTTTCCCGTTGGTACTCGTCGTATCACCCTGTTTGATGAAATATCTGCTCTTATACTCAAGCGGATCTATTCCCAAACTTTCTGCAATATGACACATATGTGTTTCAACAGCAAACAATGTCTGAGGAGCTCCGAATCCTCTGAATGCACAGCTGGGATAGGTATTTGTTGCTACACCGAATCCTTCACTTCTCACATTCGGGAAACTGTAACAACCTGTAACATGGAAACAGCCTCTTTGAAGAACAACAAATGAAGATGAAAGATAAGCACCCACGTTGTAATAAACCTTGCTGTCCATTGCAAGTATGTTTCCTTCTTTATCCAGACCTGTTCTGAACACTACTTTTGAAGGGTGTCTTTTGACAGAAAATTCTATGTCCTCTTCTCTGTCATAAATCATCCTGACGCCTTTTTTTGTTTTATAGGCAGCAAGAAGCAGAGGACCGCAGAGAACATCCGGAAAGTGCTCCTTTCCTCCGAAAGCTCCACCTGTAGTTGACTGTTTCACAACAATCTTTTCAGGAGATATTCCCAAAACCGGTGCAATAGACTTTCTGATATAGAAAGGACATTGAGCAGAGGCTATTATTTCGTAATGGTCTCCGACTGGCCGGCAGCAGGCTCCGTTTGTTTCAAGATATATGTGTTCCTGAAAACCTGTTTCAATTGTTTCCTCAACAATTTTTGCACATTCTTTGAAAATTTCATCAACATCCTTTCCTACTTCAAGCTTCAGATGACAGTGAATATTATTATCGTTTACAAAGGCACCGCCCTTGCAAGCTAAACCTTCATCAATGGTTACTGCACAGTCCTGTTCTTCATACTCAACACTTACCTTTTCGAGAAGATTCTCCAACTCAGTTTTATCGGGACCTACAAGAAGACCTATACAATCACCGACAAATCTTACATCTCCGTCTGCAAAGCATCTCCAGTCTGTTGCTATCATATGAAGATAATTGTGACCGCCTTCCGGAATATCTTTTGCACTGACAAAAGTATAGTCCTCAGGCAAATCAGGCAAGTTGATTTTCTTTATTGTTCCTCTGGGAATACTTGAACGCACCATTCTTGCCCATAAATACCCATCCAAATCATAATCGCAAAGATACTTCGCATTTCCTTCACATTTTGCTACAGCATCCAGCCTTCTTATACCTTTTGCAATATCTTCTGCCACAACACTATCTCCTATCGTACAATTCCGCTTGTACCGTCTGCAAAAAGATTGTCTGTTCTCTTCCAAAGTCTTTCTGCAACTTCTGTAGCCTTTCTGTAGATTTCCTTTTCATCGATACCCGTAAATTTATGGTTTTCATAAAGGAGATTTCCGTTTACAAATACTGATTCAACACTGTTGCTGCTCATACCCCAAATAAAATGACCTGCAGCATTTTCCTTGAGCATGGGTGTAGGATTCTGATAATCGAGAATATCAATATCTGCCTTAAAACCGGCTTCAATTCTTCCGAACTTTCCTTCATGATACTTTGCAACAAAGTCATTGGCTTTGGTTACGGCATTAAGATAATCACCCGGCCAGTACGGCAGCTTTGCATCTCTGTTCTTGAAAAAAGCAATCTTACATTCTTCAAACATATTGCTTCCGCAACCGTCAGTTCCCATAACAAGATTCTTCATCTTGCTGAGATTCTTGTTGATTCCCACCTGATTGTTCATATTGCTTCTGGGATTATGGGCAATATAACAACCTCTTTCATTCATCAGTTCAATCTCATGTTCGTTAAGATAGATTCCGTGAACCAGAAGTGTCTTATCATCAAGCAGTCCAACCTTATCAAGTCTGTCCAAGATATCCATATTGTAGAAGTGATGCGACCATACTTCATCATATTCACCTTCTGCCACATGGATGTGCATGCCCCGTTTTGTCTGTTTTGCAGAATCGGCAAGCATTTCAAGTCCTTCCTGAGGAATGGTAAACGGAGCGTGTCCGCCTACCATAGCCTCGCATAGAACATTTTCACCCGCAGCTTTTCTTGAATCCACTTCTTTAGAAAAACGAATACCTTCTGCAATACCGTCTTTGATTTCTTTCATACCGAAATTTCTGTCGGTTATTCCGTATGCTGCAATACCTCTCAACCCAACTTCTTCCATTCCTTTGGCAATAGTTGAAAGCGAATTGGTGATATAGTTGGGACTTTCATGATGGTCGATACATGTAGTAGTACCGTTTTTTATTGCATCAAGAGAACAAATCAAAGAACTGTAATACAATGATTCCTCATCTAAAGCTCGGTCAAGACGCCACCACCATTCCTTGAGAATCTGAATCAGATCCGTTTGGGGTCCTGCAGAAATAAGCATGGCTCTGGATAGACCGCTGTAGTAATGATGATGCGAACAGACAAATCCAGGAATTACGGTTTTACCGGTTGCATCAATTTCCTTGTTCGCTTTGTATTTTGAAGCGACATTCTTTCCGACTTCTTTGATTAAATCATTTTCTATTACCACATCAACATTTTCAAGAACTTCTACAGGCGTCTTGGTTTGAATTACTCTTGCATTTTTTATAACTGTAATCATTCTATGTTCTCCTATTCCTCAACTCTGCCGAGTAAATAGTCATAGCAAAGGAATACCTGTTCAATCAAATCTCTGACAATTTCAGGAATATCTCCGCATACATTTCCGTTGCCGTCAACATGACACTCAGAAATCTTGCCGTCAACTCTTACCAGAACTTTGTCACCTTCAACATAAAAACCGCTGTTAGTACTTGTTTCAAAATCATCTGTTCTGCTGAAAAGTGTAAATTTATCCTTGTAAGGTCTTCCGTTATGGTTACAGAATGCAGCACAGTTACCGCACTCGTTGCAATATGCATCAATATGAAGAATCTGGAAAGGATCATCCGTGAATTCACTGAATCTCATATCAATTGCAACATTTGCCCTGTTAGGACATACATCAACACACTTTGAGCAGAAGTAAGTACAGTCCATACATCTTTTGGATTCCTGTTTTGCAAACTTTTCAAAATCATTGCAGATTTTTTCCGCATTAGGACAGATATGTGTCTTACGGTTTTGAATATCTGCAAAGAATCTGTCTTCTTCCTCAACAAAATCTTCGTTATCTTCACAGTTTTCGCAATCACAATTTCCGTCGCAATCGCAACTGCCGTCGCAATCGCAACTGCCACCGCACTTACATCCACAGGAATCTTCGACCTTATCTCCGAGGACTTTGTTGACTGTGTCTTCAACAGCCCTTCTTGCAGATGCAATACATTTTACGATAGTAGAAGGACCGCTTGCCATATCACCTATTGCATAAACATCTGCAATTCTTGTTTCATTTGTCTCAGGATTAACCTCAGGCCAACCTTTTCCGTTTACAGGAATACCTATAAGTGAAAGGATTTGGCTATCAGCATGTTCACCGATTGCAGTAATAAGGTTATCGCACTCAAGTTCGAAAGATTGTGTTGTTTCCACAGGGCGTCTTCTGCCGGAAGCATCAGGTTCACCCAATTCCATTTTCACACAAATCAATTTTCCGTTTTCAAGCTTTTTGGGATTTGAAAGGAAATAGAAAGAAATACCGTCTGATTGTGCACTTGCAAACTCTTCAGGATCAGCAGGCATCTCCTTTTGAGACCTTCTGTAAACAACGGAAACATCATCAACTCCTGCACATCTTTTTGCGGCTCTTGCACAGTCCATTGCTGTATTTCCGCCGCCTGTTACAACAATATGTTTTCCGAGTTTCGCTTTTTTTTGTTTGAACAAAGAAAGAAACTGAAGAGAGCCCAGAAGTTTTTCAGTATCTCCTTCGATTGAAATTTCATTGTCTTTTTCAGAACCGATTGCATAGTAGATATATTCAAAGCCTGCTTCTTTGAGAGCATCCACTGTAACATCTTCGTTCTTAACTCCGAAGTTGAACTTTACGCCATGAGCCTTGACATGATCGATATCAGCCTGAACGACTTCAGGAGAAATCCTGAAATTAGGAATAATATTGGCGACAACACCTCCTGCATTCATTTCCTTCTCAAAAACAGTTGTATTGAATCCGCTTCTTGCAAGAAAGTAAGCAGCAGAAAGACCTGCGGGACCTGCGCCGATTACGGCAGCCTTGATATTTGAAGGCTCTTCAGGCTTTTCCCATTCTTTCAGATATTCTTCAGCACCCTGTTCAACGGCTATTTTCTTCAGCTGTCTTATCTGTACGGGGCCTTCATAATCCAACCTTGCACAGTGGTACATACACTGATGGTCACAGATGTTGCAAGTCATGTTCGGAAGAGCATTATCTTCATATATGACTTCCAGAGCTTCCTTGTATTGACCGCTTCCGACCAAACTTACATAGTTGGGAATATCCTGATGAATCGGACAAGCTTCCTGACAAGGGGAGACAAAACAATTGAACATCGGTAATTCTCCGTTGACTTTTGCTTTGAAGTTTCCGCGAAATTCTTTTTTGGAATAATCTGCTTTTGCTGCATATTCGGAAAGCTTCTTAACACCCTCATAATCAATTGAAGTTCTGCCCCACTCTTTACTTTCCTTTTCAAGTATTTCCGCCATGGTTGCAAGTCTTGCATATCCGCCCGGTTTGAGCATATCAGTTGCCACTGTTATAGGTCTGATACCCGTATCGAAAATCTGTTTTACAGAGAATGCAGTTGCACCGCCGGAATATGAAATAGGAAGAGCGCCCTTGAATTCTTCTGAGAGTTTTGCAGCAACTGTTGTGGAAATAGGAAGAAGTGCTCTTCCGGACATATAGCGTTCTTTACCGTCAAATACCGAATCATTGTTGACATTGGCAAGTGTATTTGTAAGTTTGACACCAAACCCCAACCCTTCTTTCTTTGCCAGAGCCGCAAGTCTGTGAAGCATTTCAACTGCATCATCATATCTTAGGTCGTGTTCAAAAGTATCCC
This sequence comes from Sphaerochaetaceae bacterium, assembly GCA_045615505.1. Taxonomy (GTDB): domain Bacteria; phylum Spirochaetota; class Spirochaetia; order Sphaerochaetales; family Sphaerochaetaceae; genus JAZLEZ01. The sequence continues at coordinate 18,595 of JAZLEZ010000056.1, forward strand.
TTTTGAGTTCTATATGTTCAAAACCGATGGAATCCAGAATCTCCCGGACCTTATCATAGCCTAAGAGCGTAGGATTAAGCTTAACGAAAATATTCAGATGTTTTTCAGTAAGCATATAAGAACAGATTGCTTCTATTTCCTTTGGCGGACATCCGTGCATTGTTGAGATAGTTGCACTAGGACTGATGTTTTTACTGATTCTGCCTGTAAGTCCTTCCAATGCTCCTGCATTCTTCTCAAGATCTGTTCCGATATAGAACTCGCCTTCGCTTATAAGTGCATCCAACTCGTTCTTATACTGCTCGAAATTAGGTCTTGTAGAAGCATCAATCATGCCGTTGATGTAATCCTGCATCTTCGGCTGCTTGATTCCCTCTAGGTTATATCCGACCGACATATTGAAAATAAAATCAGGTTCGGTCTTTTTTCCTGTCAGCAAAGCCTGCAGAACATGAATAGCAAACCATGCTTTAACATATTCATCATAAGCCTTGGGAAGAGTATATTCAGTGGACCACTCAACATTGTGCCCTTCATCTCTTGCATCAATACAGGGCTTGCTTATCATATTTTTTTCGCCGAGATAATCCATAATCTGAACTGTTTTAAGTTCCATAAATCTTCCACCGACAAGGTAAGCACTGATTATGTTCTGGGCCAGTTGAGTATGCGGACCTGCTGCAGGTCCTAAAGGAGTAGCACATTTTTGCCCGAATACATCTATACTGTTTGCTGTACTTTTGTAAAAATTCTCTTTTGAAATACCGAATATGGTTCCGTGATTACGGTATTCTGAAAACATCCTGTAAATCAATTCCTCAAATGGAATAGGTCTCATTTTATCACCCATAGGAAAAACCTCCAGATAAAGCCACTTTATTCCTGAACTTTACACTTAAAATTGTAGAATAGAAAATCCATAAGTCAACAGAATAACTCTTGTTATGCAACAATTTGCAACATGCTTACTCACCTTGTCTGCACATGATATTCTGTTATCAATACTGATGTATTTGAAAAATTTGACATCCGATTTTTATGTATAGATAAATATTCTCAAATATTTTGATTTTTTCTTCAATTCTGTTAATATTTTTGTTTACAAGTTTAATAACAGCGTGCAATAATCAGATACATCCAATGATAACAAAAAGCGGAGGTATCTATGCTTATTAATTTAAGAGTAAAAAAAGAAGTAAGAGCCAGAAACATCGAAGTCTGTCGTGAGAAGGGAATTCTCCTTCCTACATTCAAGCAGATGGTTGACCCTTCAACAGTTCCTGCTTCAATCAAATCCAAACTTGCCAAAACAGGTCTTTGGGATGTAGATCCTGTAAATCTTTACAGAATCACATGGCACAATGAACCGAAAGAGAAAGGCGGTCTTTTCGGCGGAGTAAACTATATTGAACTTCCTAAGAAACTTACCGGAGTCAAAGCAAGAATTTTCTGTCTCGTCGGAAAGTATTTCCCTACAGGTGCACATAAAGTAGGTGCAACTTATTCCTGTCTCGCTCCTGCTCTTGCAACAGGAAACTTCGATGCACAGAATCAACAGGCTGTATGGCCTTCAACAGGCAACTACTGCCGTGGCGGTGCTTACAACAGTGCTCTCCTCGGATGTAAATCCATTGCCATTCTGCCTGCAGAAATGTCTCAGGAAAGATTCAACTGGCTTAAGACAGTAGCCGGCGAAGTCATCGCAACACCGGGTTGTGAATCAAATGTAAAAGAGATTTTCGATAAGTGTCATGAACTTGATGAAGAACGCGGAAAACACATTGTCATCTTCAACCAGTTCGAACAGTTTGAAAACTACCTCTGGCATTACACTGTAACAGGTGCTGCAATTGAAGAAATTATCAAAAAGAACAAAATCAAGGCTGAAAATGTATTCGGTTATGCTTCATCAACAGGCAGCGGCGGAACACTCGCAGCCGGAGACAGACTTAAGAAGGATTTCCCAGGTCTCAAGATTGCAGCAGGGGAAGCCAAACAGTGCCCTACACTCCTCAGAAACGGTTTCGGTGGACACAGAATTGAAGGTATCGGAGATAAACATGTACCTTGGATTCACAATGTAAAAAATACAGACATGATCTGTGCAATCGATGATCAGGATTGTATCGATATCTACAGACTTTTCAATGAACCTGCAGGTATCGAATACCTTGAAAAAACAGTCGGACTTACAATGAAGCAGATTGAAGATCTCCAGTATATGGGTATTTCAGGCATCGGCAATACACTCTCAGCTATTAAGATGGCCAAGTACTATGAACTGGAAGATGACGATTGTCTTTTCACAATCTGCACAGACTCTTCAGTCATGTACAAGTCAAGACTTGATGAACAGAATGAAATTCAGGGCGCATTTACAACTGATACAGCAGCAAGAGTGTTCAGCGGTTCTCTTCTTCATCAGAGTTATCAGGACGCTCTTGAACTCGGTTACTATGACAGACTTCGCATCCACAACCTCAAATACTATACTTGGGTTGAACAGCAGGGTAAAACATACGAGGAAATCAATAAACAGTGGTATGACAGAGACTACTGGACATCTATTCCTCCTATGGCTGAAAAGATTGATAAGCTTATTGAAGATTTCAATAAAGACATTCTCTCAGGAAAGTCTGCTGCTAAAATTGCCGGCAAGAAAAAGTCTGCAAAAAAATCCGTAAAGAAGACAGCAAAGAAAGTCGTCAATAAATAACTTTCGATGTATAATTCGGCTGACAGAATTCATTTTCTGTCAGCTTTTTTTTCTGAGGTAAATATGAAATTCAAGTATCAATGTGTAGATTGCGGGAAAAATATCGAAACAGATGAAATCATCTATCAGTGTGAAGATTGCGGCGGGACAGAAAAACAGGGTGAATTTCCAAAAGGAATGTTACGGGTTCTTCTGGATGAAAATGAATTAAAAACTCTTGCAGAAAAAGAACATGTTTCAATCTACGATTTCTTCCCATATGATGTGCCGAATAAGGATGTTTATCCTGTAGGTAATACTCCTTTAGTCAGACCTGCCCGTTTGAATAAAATTCTCGGTCTTAATAATGTCTATTGCAAACTTGATGCATATCTGCCTTCAGGTTCTTTCAAAGACCGTGCCAGTCAACTTATTGCTGCACAAGCAATTGCACATAATACAAAGAAAATTGCACTTGCTTCTACCGGTAACGCCGGAGCTGCCATGAGTTGTGCAGGGGCTGCTTACGGATTGGATATAATCTTATTTGTTCCTCAAACAGCACCTATCAATAAACTTATGCAGAGTGTTCTTTACGGAGCAACCGTAGTCCCTGTAAAAGGTACTTATGATGATGCATATCTTCTTTCCATTGAATACACAAAACATTTCGGCGGAATTAACAGAAATACAGCTTACAACCCAATGACAATAGAAGGGAAAAAAAGCGTTTCAATTGAACTGTTCGAGCAGCTTGGAAGACATATTCCGGATGTTGTCTATGTTCCTACAGGTGACGGGTGCATTATTAGCGGTGTGTACAAAGGATTCTATGATTTATACAAGGCCGGACTTACTGAGAAAGTTCCTTATATCGTCTGTTGTCAGAGTGAAAAATCCAATGCAATAAGCCGTGCTTTCAAAACTGGTAGTTTTTCCAACATTGAAGCATCTACCAGAGCTGATTCCATTTCTGTAGATTGCCCTGCTTCCGGACGAATGGCCGTTCAGTTTCTCAAAGAATACGGAGGCTGGACTGTAGAAGTGTCGGAAAAAGAAATTCTTGATGCACAGATGTCTCTTGTCCATGACAGCGGAATATTTGTAGAACCGGCTTCGTCTGCAGCATGGGCAGCTTTAGTGAAAGACAAGGACAACCTTATTGATAATTTCGGTAAAAATGTTGAAGTGTGCGTACTTCTTACCGGTATAGGATTTAAGGATATGGCAGTATTTAACGACAGAGTATCAATGCCAGAGGCTATTGAAAACAGTAAAGAAGCTGTAATAAAACGATTCAGCAAGTAATGCAGATGTTGTCATTGCAGTATTGATTTGTTAAATTTTTTTCAGGAGATTTTTAAAATGAAAGAATATTTAATCGGTTTCGGAATAGGATTGGCTGTAACACTGTTAGTACTTGTCTATCAGCTTCTTAAGCGAAGAGCAGTTGTCAAAGAAAAGAACCTTGAGATAAAGAATCTTAAAGAGATGCTTAGCCAGAGAATGGATCTTGAATCTGACGGTATTTCAAAACTCAAGAACGAAAACGAGGATCTCAAAAAGAAAAATGAGAATCTCAGAATAACAAACGCAAATCTGATGCAAAAACCGGGCAGAGCCGAAACCCGTCAATTGCAGATTTATCAAAAGGCTGTAGATCGCCTGACCATAAACAGCCCGGGATTCGGTGCTGCATGGCAAAGTGCCCTAAAAGAGTCTGAAACTGAATTTGAGGAAATTTACAGCGGAACGCAGTCTTTCTGGAAAAGAATTCTTCCGGGGAGAACCGATGCAAAGCTTATTTCCGCAAAAGATATCGTTGACGAGCAGTAATATTTTAATCTAATATTTCAGCTGTGCCAGAGTGGTGGAACGGTAGACACTGGGGACTTAAAATCCCCTGGCCTCACAGCCGTACGGGTTCAAGTCCCGTCTCTGGTAAATACAGATGCTTAAATTTTATAATCAAAACGGAATTTTCAATGCAAGGAGTCTCTACAGAACAGATGCGGATTATCCGAAAACAGTCATTCTTACATGGCAAGCCAAGTTTTTGGGAGAGCTGTCCAGAAGATTTGAGCTATCGGATTACAGAATAAAACTTTGCGCAGGCGGGACATCGGTAGTTACAAAAATTTTTTCCGACAATGAAAAGCAGTTCGGATTTGCGCTTCTTCCGGCCGGCGGACCGGTAGCTTCAATGATGATGGAGGAAATGTCTGCCCTTGGAGCTGAAAAATTCATTTTTATCGGCTCCTGCGGAAGTCTTCTTGATGAACAATCTGATGCTCTTATTGTACCCACGAGAGCTTTGAGAGACGAAGGAACCAGCTATCACTATCTTCCGGCTGATACTGAATTTATAGAAGTCGAGACAGCTCAGTACACAGACAGATTTCTTGACAGCATCAAAGTTCCGCACAGAATGGGAGCGACATGGACTACTGATGCATTTTACAGAGAAACTCCGAGTGCATTGAAAGAAGCAAGAGACAAACATTGTATATGTGTTGAAATGGAATGTGCCTCGATAATGGCGGTTTCAAAAGCAAAAAACATCCCAACCTATCAGATACTGTTCACCGCAGATAAACTAGAGTCGGACAATTGGGACATAGGAAGACTGAAAAGCATGGGATTCAATACATACGGTACTTACTTGGAAATTATTTTGGAACTGGCAGACAGTGTTTCAGATCCGAATCCGAGCGGAAGCAGTTCTTCAAGTGTATAGACAAGATAGTCCTTTTCATTTTTTGCCAATATTACGATAAATTTTCCGGGATTGCAGAATTCCATCATAACCTGACGGCAGACTCCGCAGGGAGATGGGTAATCCGAACTTTTCTTTCCTTCAGGACCGGCAGAAATTGCAATGGCTGTAAACTCAGACTCTCCTTCACTGATTGCTTTGAAAAAAGCAGTTCGTTCGGCGCATACCGTAGGTGAAAATGAAGCATTCTCTATGTTACAACCGGTATAAATCCTACCGTTCTTTGAAAGCAGAGCTGCCCCGACTGAATAATGAGAATACCTTACATAAGCTTTTTTCCGCATCCGAATGGCAGTTTTTATCAATTCTTCAATATGTTTTTCAATCATTTTTTTCTCCGTTTCCGATACAATTTACAGTTCATTATAAAGCATATCCTTATTGAAAGTGCGAAACATTTATTGTAATATGAAGCAAAAGCTGATTTTGCAATCTATATTAATTGGAGGTATAGATCATGAAGAAAACTATGACAGTATTGGTAGTTTTGATTCTTGCAGTTGCAACCCTTTTCATTTCATGTAATAAGAAAGAAGCTGAAAAGAAAGTTGAAACAAAAGTTGCAATGATTTCAGACTACGGTGATATCACAGACCAGAGCTTCAACCAGACAACTTATGAAGCATGTAAGGACTACTGTGAAAAAGGGAATATTCCTTTCACATATTACAAGCCTACAACAGACTCAGAAGCAGACAGAGTCGGAGCTGTTGAACAGGCCATCAACGACGGTTACAATGTACTCGTTCTTCCCGGATATGCATTCGGCGGAGCAATCTCAACAGTTGCACCTTCGTATCCTGAAGTCAAGTTCGTAGGACTTGATATTTCAGAGTTTGATTTCACAGATACAAAAGTTCCTGCAAATGTATATTCAATGATTTATCAGGAAGAACTCTGCGGATATATGGCCGGTTATGCAGCAGTAAAACTCGGTTATACAAAGCTCGGTTATCTCGGCGGTATGGCAGTTCCTGCAGTAGTACGTTACGGCTACGGATTCGTTCAGGGTGCAAATGCTGCAGCTGACGGCGCAAAAATTGAAATCAAGTATGCTTACGGCAACCAGTTCTACGGTGATGCAGATATTACAGCAGCTATGGATACATGGTACAATGCAGGTACAGAATGTGTATTTGCCTGCGGTGGCGGTATTTATACATCTGCAGCTGAAGCAGCAGCAAAAGCCGGTCAGAAGGTTATCGGTGTAGATACAGACCAAGCTCCTATCATCGACGCTGCATACGGAAAGGGAATTACAGTTACTTCTGCTATGAAGGGACTCTACAACTCCACACAGGACGCTCTTAATAAGATTATCGTTGATAACAGCTTCGACTCTCTCAAGGGTAAAGTTGCTACACTCGGAATCAAAGGCGGTTTCGTAGGAATTCCTGAAGGTGCCGGAACACAGTTCAGTTCAGCATTCACACTTGACGATTACAAGAAGCTCGTAGCTGATATGGAAAGCGGAAAGATTACAGTTGACAATGACATTTCAGTAGATATGTCAAAAGTTTCAAATGTAACATTCCTCGGGAATCTTAAGTAATTCTGTTTTTCAGAAATATTTTTTAATGCGACTCATTTTTGGGTCGCATTTCTTTTATATATGAAATATAATTTTCTCAAAAAGTTAACTTTAGGAGGCTCTAGATGGAATCCCAGTATGCAATTGAGATGTTGAACATCACTAAAAGATTCCCTGGAATTATTGCCAACGATAATGTAACTCTTCAGCTGAAAAAAGGCGAAATTCATGCTCTTTTAGGTGAAAACGGTGCGGGAAAATCCACACTTATGAGTGTCCTTTTCGGTCTGTATCAGGCAGAGGAAGGAATTATCAGGAAAAACGGCACGGAAGTAAAAATCAACGATCCTAACGATGCAAATGCATTGGGTATCGGAATGGTTCATCAGCATTTCAAACTTGTTGAATGCTTTACGGTTCTCGATAACATTATCATGGGTGTTGAACCCACAAAACATGGAGTCTTGCTGAAAGAAGAAGCCAGAAAAAAAGTTCTTGAGCTTTCGGAAAAATACGGACTTCGTGTAGATCCGGACGCATTGATTGAGGACATCACGGTAGGGATGCAGCAAAGAACTGAAATACTCAAAATGCTGTACCGTGAAAATGAAATTCTTATTTTCGATGAACCTACAGCTGTTCTGACACCTCAGGAAATTGACGAACTGATGCAGATTATGAGAAATCTCAAGAAAGAAGGTAAAAGCATTCTTTTCATTTCCCATAAGCTCAACGAAATCATGACAGTTGCAGACAGATGTTCGGTTTTGAGAAAAGGAAAATATATAGGAACAGTGGAAACAAAGAAAACATCTATCGAAGAACTTTCTGCTATGATGGTTGGAAGAAATGTAAACTTCCATGTTCAGAAAAAACCTGCCAAACCGGGGAATGTCATTCTTGAAATAGAAAACATGACAGTTGCTTCAAAAACCCATTCAAACAATGCTGTTAAAAATGTCAGTCTTAAAGTCAGAGAAGGTGAAATAGTCTGTATCGCAGGCATAGACGGAAACGGACAAAGCGAATTTGTTTACGGACTTACCGGACTATTTCCTATTGCCGGAGGTTCGATTAAGTTCAAAGGTACAGAAATATCAAAGCTTCCTATACGCCAGAGAAACATTATGGGTTTGAGCCATATTCCTGAAGACAGACATAAACACGGATTGGTTTTGGACTATACTCTGGAAGACAATTTCATTCTTGAAAGATATTTTGAGCCGGAATTTACTACAAAAGCAGGATTTCTCAAAAGAGACAGTATCCGAGCATACGCAGAAAAACTGATTGATTCATACGATGTCAGAAGCGGACAAGGCCCTATTACTCCCGCCAGAGCAATGTCAGGAGGGAATCAGCAGAAGGCAATCTTTGCTCGTGAAATCGATAAAAATCCGGATCTTCTTGTTGCCGTTCAGCCGGCACGAGGCATGGATGTGGGTGCAATAGAAAACATCCACAAACAGCTGATAGCACAACGGGATTCAGGTAAAGCAATCCTTCTTATTTCACTTGAATTGGATGAAGTCATGGATGTACCGGACAGAATTCTTGTAATGTACGAAGGAGAAATCGTAGGAGAATTCGATCCTAAGAAAACTACTCAGGAAGAACTCGGTCTTTACATGGCCGGTGCCAAGAGAAAGGAGGTCAAAGCATGAAATCACATTGGCTAAAAAGCAAAGGTGCACAGTCTTTGATTGCTTCACTGTTATGCATTATTCTGGGTCTTTTACTCGGATATGTTGCACTTCTTATCATCAATCCTGCAGGTGCATCTTCCTCAATGATTGAAGTTATCAAGAACTTCTTCCATTACAATATGAAATCGGCAAGGATAAAATACTTCGGGAACACCCTTTCCAAAACAGCCCCGCTCCTCATGTGCGGACTTTCCATTCTTTTTGCTTACAAAGTAGGACTTTTCAACATAGGTTGTTCCGGGCAGTACACAGCCGGAATCTGTGCCTGCTTGTATTCTGCACTCAAATGGCATTGGAGTTGGTTTCCTTGCATGCTGTTTGCTATTTTTGCCGGTGCAGCAGTAGCATCGATTGTAGGATTACTCAAGGCATACTGTAATGTTAATGAAGTCATTTCAGGCATTATGCTGAACTGGATAGTCCTTTACGGAACAAATGCAATTCTTACGAATGTCAAAGAAGCTACAAGTCCGTATACATTTATGTTGAGAGATTACGGAGCTCAGGCATTGCTTCCCAAGATGGGACTTCACAAGCTGTTTTCCAACAACGAATATGTTACGATAGCGGTTCCTCTTGCAATCATTATGGCAGTGGTGATTATGATAGTTCTTGATAAAACAAAATTCGGTTATGAGCTAAAGGCTACAGGATGTAACAAAAATGCTGCAAAGTATTGCGGAATGGCAGAAAAGAGAAACATCATACTCACACTTGTCATTTCAGGCGCACTTGCAGGTTGGGCTTCATCATTCTACTATCAGACAGGATACATTCAGTGGCAGTGTTCTACAGCTTCAGTACCCGGAATGGGCTTTAACGGAATTGCAGCAACATTCCTCGGAGGGCTAAATCCTATAGGAACAATTCTTGCATCCTTCTTCATCCAACACATAACCGACGGCGGTGCTTATGTTGACAGAAGTATGTACTGCTCTCAGATTTCAGATTTGATTTCTTCAATTATCATCTATCTCTGCGGTTTTGTACTTTTCATCAAAATGTATCTTGATAAAATCGCCAAGAAAGCAGAAGAAAAGAAAGGAGGTAAAAACTAATGTTACTACTTGTTCAGTACACAATTATATTTGCATCAGTTCTTATTCTCGTTGCACTTGGAGGATGTTATTCCGAACATTCGGGTGTAATAAACCTCGGTCTTGAAGGAATTATGGTTATGGGAGCACTCGGCGGTGCTTTGGCCATGAGATATCTGCCTATCGGATTACCTGCAATCGTATTCATATTGCTTGTTATCATCTTTGCACTTCTGCTTTCTGTTGCCTATTCTTCACTTCTGGCAGTTGCCAGTATAAACTTCAAAGCAGACCAGACAATCGTCGGTACAGCTCTGAATATGCTCGGTACAGCACTTGCTACAGTTATTGTTAAAGCAATCAACACAGCTGCAAACCCTAACGATGTAAGTTCTACAATCCAGTACATCCAGCCTAAAAAGAAATTTCTTGTGTATATCGGTTCTTTTGAATTCAACTGGTTTATGCTGATTACACTTATCGTTCTGCTTCTTGCCTATTTTGTTCTTTACAAAACAAAATTCGGTTTAAGACTCATGGCATGCGGAGAACATCCTCAGGCAGCAGCTTCTGTAGGTATAGATGTACTCAAGATGAGATGGTCAGGAGTTCTTCTTTCAGGAGCATTCGGCGGACTGGGAGGAATTTGCTACATACTGTCAGGCGTTTCTGAATGGAAGTTTGAAAACGGTGTTGCAGGTTTCGGATTCCTTGCCCTTGCAGTTATGATTTTCGGACAGTGGAAACCTCTGAGAATAGCTGTTTGTGCTTTACTGTTCGGATTCTTCAGAGCTCTGGGAAATACATACTTCGGTTTTGATTTCCTTGTTCAACTCAATCTTCCTTCCACAATCTACAATATGATGCCTTACATCATTTCCCTTGTTGTTCTTGCTCTTACATCAGGAAAATCAAAGGCACCTAAGGCTGAAGGAATTCCTTACGATAAAGGAATGCGTTGATTATGTCTGACTATATGAACGGAACCGGAATTCAATATCATCTCCATATAAAAAAGGGTGACATAGGTCGCTATGTCATCCTCCCCGGAGATCCGAAAAGAGTCCCTTTGATTGCAGCCCAGCTTGAGAACGCAAAACTTATTGCCGACAGCCGGGAATATGTAACCTACACCGGTACATTGGATGGAGAAAAAGTCAGTGTAACATCCACAGGCATTGGCGGACCGTCTGCTTCAATAGCAATGGAAGAACTATTCAAATGCGGTGCCGATACATTTCTCAGAATGGGAACCTGCGGAGGGATAGCATTGTCTGTAATGGGCGGTGATGCCGTTATAGCTACAGGAGCAGTCAGAAATGAAGGAACAAGCCGTGAATATGCTCCTATTGAGTTTCCGGCAGTAGCCTCTTACGATGTATTGAGAGCATGTGTTCAGGCCGCCGAAAAGTCTTCAGTAAAATATCATGTAGGCGTTGTTCAATGCAAAGACTCATTTTACGGACAACATAATCCTGACGAAATGCCTGTAGGCTACGAGCTTAAGGAAAAATGGGATGCATGGAAAAAATTAGGTGTTCTGGCTTCTGAAATGGAAAGTGCTGCCCTATTCACCGTTGCCGCAAAACTTCATGCCAGATGCGGTTCTGTTTTCTTTACAGTCGGAAATCAGGAGCGTGAGGCGTTGGGAATGGATAACCCTAAATTACACGACACTTCTAAAGTAATTGAATTGGCAGTTGCATCAATCAGACAGCTCATTGCCAATGACAGAGAAAACAGATAGAGAAGAGGTACTTTGTGTATTATGAAATTAGCAAAAACGCAAAGACAAATTCAACATTTATGAAGGCAGTTTTGAAAGTACTTCAGAATATTACTTAATCGATTTCAATGCCGCAGCGGTATCAGCAGCCAATGCGGCGTTATTTATTACAAGCCTTATATTGGCTTCTAGGCTGTCTCCATCGGTCAGTTTCTGAATTTTGTCCAGCAAATAAGGTGTTGTTTCTTTTCCTTTGATGCCGATTTTATTCATCTCTTCTATTGCACAATCTATTGCCTGATTTATTATTTGCGTATCCATACTGTATTCGCAAGGAATGGGGTTTGCTACAATGAATCCTCCAAGAATACCCAGTTCTTTCTTTGTATTCCAAGCCATAGCCAATTCTTCGGGACTGTCAACTCTGTATGTTACTTTAAGACCGCTTTCCCTGCTGTAGAAAGCAGGAAGTTCAGAAGTCTGATAACCGTAAACCGGAATTCCCTTCGTTTCCAGATATTCCAAAGTCAGATTGAGATCCAGAATTGCCTTTGCACCGGCACAGATAACCATCACAGGAGTCTTGGTAAATTCATCCAAATCAGCAGAAATATCCATTGTTGTTTCAGCACCTCGATGAACCCCTCCGATACCGCCGGTAGCAAAAATTTCTATTCCAGCCATTGATGCAATCATCATAGTTGCCGCAACAGTCGTTGCTCCGTCTTTCTTTTTTGCAACAATATACGGAATATCACGCCTTGAAACCTTTGTTATTGCAGTACCTTTCTTACCGAAGTATTCCAAATCTTCAGCCGAAAGACCGACTTTGAGACGACCTTTTATTATGGCAACAGTTGCAGGAACAGCCCCATGTTCTCTGACGGTTTTTTCTACTGCAAGGGCAGTCTGGACATTTTTAGGATATGGCATACCATGACTTATAATAGTACTTTCAAGTGCAACAACAGGTTTATTCTCTTCCAAGGCCCTTTTGACTTCATCCGACAAATCAATATAGGAGTTCATTGTATTTCACCTACCTTAGAGCAACTTGCAAAACGAACTTTAATAAATCAGGTGTAAATTTGGATTCGATAAATGTAGTGTGAAAACTGAGAAATACTGTCGTATTTTAAAGTTTCTCACACTATCGTTTAGCGGGTTCAAAGAACGCCTGAGAATTAAAAAGGAGTTTTGCAATTTGCTCCTTAACTTCAACTTTTTCCTCAAATTCATGCACTGCATCTTTTAACATAGACCAGTCCATCTTTCTGTTTACAGAAGAAAAAACCTGAGCATTGAGATAAGAGGCACTTTCACCGTAAACAAGACACTTTTTCATATCGTGTCCTCGCATAAGACCGAATACAAAACCTGCAAGAAATGCATCTCCGCAGCCGTTTGCATCTGCAATCTTTCCGCCGGGCATATTTGATATAGTATAGGTTATGATTTCTGAACCAAGATTCTCAAAACACATACCGCCTTCCGAACCGAGGGTGATGATTCCGCGTTTCACTCCGGACTTAACAAGAGATTTCACAGCATCGGGGACATTATCCGTTCCGGTCAGTTCAAAAGCTTCAATTCTGTTGGACTTGAGAAGATAAACCTTATCAAGAATTCCTTCGACTTTTTTGCATTTTCTTCCCGAAACACAGTCTGCTATTATTTTTAAATCATACTGCCCTACTTTTTCTATTGCTTCTTTGGACAAATTTGCTTCAACAAGAACGAAATCGGAAAAAAGAAGTGAATTGAGGTTTTCTTCAATAATCTTTGGCGTGATTTTATCGGTGATTCCCATATCGTTGATTCCGAGAATAAAAGAACCGTCGTAATCAGAAGAATAGGCATAAACACCGGTTTTGGCGTTTTCGAAAGGTTCAATCAGATGTCTTATCCCGATTTCTTCCGAACGATCAGTTACAACTCTTCCGAAACTGTCATTTCCGACAGCCGTAAGCAGACTTACATCTGCACCGAAAAGACTCAGAATCTCAGCAATATTTCTGCCAACTCCGCCAAGTCCGAATTCAATATGTCCGATATTTGAATCATGAAGAATGATGTTCGAATCCGTTTTGGCACAAATATCAATGTTTGAACCGCCTATGATGACTATATTGTTCTGCATATGGGTATTATATTAATAACAAGCTTTTTATGGAATCTATGGAAACATCTGTATTTTTGTGGTAGATTTTCAGCCATGACAGATAAACTCAAAGACATTCGTTTCATAACCATTCCGCAAAACAGAAAAATCGGTAATTTCCTGCTTGAAAGTAATATACCGCTTCCTGTTCAATTTGAAAAAAACCAGAAACCGGAAGATCTTCAACTGACATCAATCATAGCCGGACTTATCAAAGTTGCAGCATATGACAGAGAAAACAAGAATTTCGGCTATTACAGAAATATTCTGCTGGAAATGCAACCGAATGTAATAGAAGAATTGAATGTTGCAGCCATAGCAAAAAGCAAGAAAAAAGAATACGACTTTGCAATGGAACTGATGCTTGCAATCAACCACATCTGTGAAATACCGGAATCTTTTATAAATCTTGCAGTTCTTTATGCTCAAATGACTGTTGAATATCATAAAAACGGTGATGATGTTACAGCCGATATGTATGATGACAAAATCAGTGAAATACTTCATGAATGTATTACAAAATATCCTGATTATGCTCCAGCCTACAGAGAAATATCAGCTTTTCATATGAGACACGGCGATATGGAAAATGCCAGAGACAATCTCGATAAATTCGTTAAGTTGACCAAAGACGGAAAAGACAGGAAGCAGGCACAGGATACTTTAGACAAACTCAACACTATGATAAGTTCAAAAGACCAGATTTTTTATGCATATGATAAAATGATGATGGGTTTAAGTGATGAAGCTTTGGAAGTCTGCAATAAATACCTTGCTGCAAATGAACCTTGTTGGGAAGCATTTTTCATAAGAGGTTGGGCAAAGAGAACTCTGGAAGACTTTGAAGGAGCTCAGAAAGACCTACTGGAAAGTCTTAAATTGGAAGCAAAGAATGCAGAAGTGTATAACGAACTTTCCATCTGTGCCAGGGAATCCGGAAACATAGAACTTGCCAAGAGTTATCTGGACATTGCTTCAGACCTTGATCCGGGCAGTGTTGTATATTTTACGAATCTTGCATTTCTTCATCTGTCGGACGGAGAATTCGGAGATGCCAGAATATGTATTGAAAAAGCACGCAGTTTGGACTCAAACGATCCTCAGCTCAAGTACATAATAAAAAAATATGAAGAAAAAACCGGTGATGTTCTGGGAGATGTTGTCAAGGAGGAAGTCTATACAGACGAAGACTTTGACGAACTCCACAGAAACGAACATGAAAATCATCAGCACCATGAGGAATTATAATGAAAACTGAAACTGTTGTCTGTAAAACAGAACAGGACATGGAAAACCTCGGGAAAGAGATGGGTTCCAGATTCAAAGGCGGAGAAGTAATCTCTTTAAGAGGAAGTCTGGGTGCCGGAAAAACTGTTTTTGCCAGAGGTGTTGCCAGAAGCCTCGGTATTGATGAATCTATTGTTTCCCCTACTTTTACACTTCTTCAACAGTACAACGGAAGACTCCCTATGTATCACATGGATCTTTACAGAATTTCTTCCGAAGAAGATTTCATGATGATAGGAGGCGAAGACTTTCTTTACGGAAACGGAGTCTGTCTGATAGAATGGTCGGAAATAATATCCGGATTACTACCTGAACAAACGGTTTTTATTCAGATTACAATCAACTCCGACCAAAGCAGAACAGTGGAGATTTCAAGGAAATAAAATGAATATTTTAGCAGTGGACACATCCAATTCAGTCCTTACGGCAGCCATTCAAAAGGACTCTTATTATGAAGAATACAGTTGTTCGGATCTGAATTTTCAGCATTCTGAAACACTTATGCCCAGAATTATCGGATTGTGCCAAAGTGCCGGCATTGCAATCAGTGAACTTGATCTCCTCATCTGCACAAGAGGACCGGGTTCATTTACAGGACTGAGAATTGCAATGTCTGCTCTGAAAGGAATTGCTTTCGGAAGCGGAAAGAATCTGGTATCAGTTTCAACACTTGAATGCCATGCAAACAGAATTGAAGATTATGACGGAGCCGTAGTATGTACGCTGGATGCAAAAAAACAAAGATACTATCTTGCAGCATTTGAAGTAAAAGAAGGAAATGTAAAAAGAATTTCCGGAGACATTGACGGAACGGAGAAAGACCTTGATGAAATATTGAAAAATTATTCCAGAATTCTTGTTACCGGACCGGATGCCACGGCTTTTGCAAATAAACTTGATGAACACTACAAAGGCTCAAAACAGATAGAAACACATTTTGGTGAAAACAAGAGCCTTGGAGTATCAATGATAGAACTCGGAAAGGCACAATTTGCAGAAAATGGTTCAGACCATATAGGACAGGGACCTGTTTATCTCAGAAAAAGTGATGCAGAAGTAGCTCTGGAAGAAAGATTGAAAAAGGAGTCAACTATTATTAAATGAAAAGTAAAGAAAAGAGTTTAAGCAGTTTTAATCTCAAACTTTTCTCTCCTGGTAAGCAGTATGAAAATGATTTTAATCATCTTGTTCATGGTTGCAATCATAGCTTTTCTATGGGGG
>JAZLEZ010000057.1:0-40188 GCA_045615505.1 Sphaerochaetaceae bacterium
AGAGCTTTTGGCAAATCAAGATAGAGGTGTTTTGTCTTTCTGATTTCCGGAGTTGTACCGCAGACACCACATCTTGGCTGGATAAGCTCCGTAGGTTCAAGAAGTGTCTGACAGGCATCACACTGATCCCCTCTGGCATCCGTACTTCCGCAGTGAGGGCAAGTACCTTCTACGAATCTATCTGCAAGGAAACGGTTGCATTTAGGACAGAAAAGCTGCTCTGTTTCCTGTTCGGTGATATAACCGGCTTCATCCACAGCCTTGAAAATATTCTGAACGATTTCCGTCTGTTTTGGAGTAGAAGTTCTTCCGAAGTAATCAAAACCGATATTGAACCATTTATAAATAGCGTCATGAACAGCATGATAGCGATCACAAAGCTCTCTTGGAGTGACTCCTTCTTTGGCTGCTCTGGTTTCTGTAGCAGTACCGTATTCATCCGTACCGCAGATATACATGGTTTCGTATCCTCTGGAACGGCAGAATCTCGCAAATACATCAGCTGAAAGAACCTGAGTAAGATTTCCTAGATGCGGAACATTATTGACATACGGCAATGCGCAGGTTATTAATCTTTTTTTCATATACACCTCAACATCGCGTATTATATTTAAAATAAGCGTAAATTACAACGAAATGCTTCTTATTGTGCTTCTTATTGACAAAGCATATTCCGAAAAGGAAGAATAATTGTGCGTATGGCAAAGAAAAACAAGCAGAGCGGTCCCGAAAAATTTGAATCATTCTACTATGAAATATACGGAGAACGCTGGAAAGCTATAAAAGAATCGTTTCTTCTCGAAAACAATCCGGTTTCTCTTTCAGACAAACTCATTGAACCCTACTATATGGACAGAGCTTCCGTTTTGGCTGCAAGCCAGTTACCTCTTGAAAATGCCGGAAAAATTCTTGATATGTGTGCCGCTCCGGGAGGAAAAAGCCTCGTATTGGCTTTGGGAATGGAAAAGGATGCATATCTTGTATCAAATGACAGATCCGCACCCCGAAGAAACAGACTCATCAATGTTCTGAACAGCAGCTTGGAAAAAAGCATAAGAGAGCGTATCAAAGTAACAGGTTACGACTCTTCCAAATGGTCGCTCTACGAAAAAGATGTTTATGACAGAATACTTCTTGATGCTCCCTGCTCCAGCGAACGCCATGTTTTTAACGATCCGAAGGCTCTTGGAATATGGGGTACAGGACGCCCGAAACAGCTGGCAATACTGCAATTTGCAATGCTTGCAGCCGCACTAGATGCAGTAAAAACAGGCGGTTACATTCTTTACAGCACCTGTTCCGTAAACCCTGCAGAAAACAACGGAGTAATTGAAAAACTGTTTGAAAAACGCAAAGGAAGAGTAGAAGAAATATCAACAGATGTTCCGTATGCAGAAAAACTGCCCCACGGCAGTATTATTATGCCGGACATCTCGGACGGACTCGGACCACTGTATTTCTGTCTTTTAAGGAGAATAGGATGACAAAAACATTTTTAATCAGTGCAATTCTTTCAATTTTGCCCATATCCGAACTCAGAGGCGCCATTCCCTATGCCTACTTCAACGGACTGAGCCTTCAGGCTTCTTTTCTTTTGGGAGTGTTGTGTAATTGCCTTGTAGCTCCGATAGGGTTTCTCTTCTTGAATTCACTTCATAAAGTGCTGGATAAATGTTCGTTGTACCACAGAATTTTTGAAAAAACCGTTACAAAGGCAAGAAATAAAGTTGGAGAAAAAGTCAAACAATACGGACTGTGGGGGCTTATGGTCTTTGTTGCTGTACCGCTTCCCATAACCGGAGCATGGACTGGAACAATAGGTGCGTGGGTGCTGGGACTTGATAAAAAGAAAAGTATTCTCAGTATATGGATGGGAGTTCTGATAGCCGGCATCATAGTATCCTCAGTTTTATACGCCGGAGTAAGCATTAATTCCATCTTTATAAAAAAGATATAATTTCTATATAAATTCTACACAATGTTTATAGCAGTATTATATATTAATTATTGTATTTTTTGATAAATTCCTTGAGGGCAAAACGGATTCCGGCAGCCCACCCCAAACCCATTTCTTCAAATTTTTCTTCAAGTTCTTTCTTAAAAGAAGGCTCAATGGAAAAAGTGGTGAGAATCTTTGTTTCCTTTTTCTTCAGATTATCTGAAAACAACTGCCTTGTCTTCGTGTTGACAGCATTATCATCAACCTGATAATCGTCCTTTACAGCTTTTTTAAGCGCCATATCAACTCCAAATTACCTTATCAAGACTATGAATAGCCTCAATTGTTTTATCTTTTAATCCCCTGTTTCCTGATTTATAAAGCTGAGGAGCAACAGATACTTCCTGAGATTTTCTGAAAATAGGGTCAACCGGAATCTTGAAAACTTCAAAAATACCCTGTGAAGCTATATGGAAAATATCCCTGTGCTGTTTGATTCTTTCATCAAATGAATTGATGATTACACGTTTATGGATAACATCACTTCTCAGATTCTTTTTGATTCTCTTCAATTCTTCTATGAATATTTCAAGACCATCCAGGCTGAATACTTCAGGGGTCATAGGTGTTATTACTTCATCACTGGCTATAAGAGCTGATTTCTCCAGTCTGCCGAGACCGGGTGACAGATCAAGAATAATATGTTCGTAGTCTTTGGATACTTCCTCAATGAGATCCTGAATAACATAAGGCTCATCTGCAAGTTTTGTTTCCGAATAATTCTTTAAGCTTCCGCCTATTCCGAATGTAGGAAGAATAAACAGATTATCAACTTGTTTTACCTGAATTATAGCTTCATTGTAAAAACACTTACCCTGAAGTACATCAGAAAGCTCATATTGCGGAGATTCACTTAAAAACCATGAAGAAGAGTTTCCCTGCGGATCGCAATCTATCAAAAGAGTCCTAACACCTCCGAGGGCAGATTCACATGCAAGAGTTCCTGATATGGTGGTTTTCCCTACTCCACCCTTCTGTAAATGAAATGATATTGTTTTAGCCATAATCTTCTATAAAAACAATATATCATAAATATCAGAATACTATCAATAAAAATAAAAACGGTATAAGATTTCAACAATATCTATACCGTTTTTTAATTATTCTTATAAGTTTCTATACTTAAATTATATAATTTCTATCAAAAACTCTTTAATGCTTCAATATGCTTCTGAGACTTTTCTATTTTTTCTTCAAATTCAGCTTTCTTGGATTTTTCCTTCTGAACTATTTCAGGTTTTGCACCTGCAAGGAATTTTTCGTTTGAAAGTTTTCTTTCAACTCCTTCAAGCAGTTCCTTTGCTTTACTGATTTCACACTCAAGTTTAGCAATTTCTTTTTCTACATCAATTGCATCCCTTACAAAAACAAAGACCTCATACCCCTGACCAGCAACAGGGAAGGCACCTGTTACATCAGCAGATTTCACATCGTCAATAACGAGATTGTCTGAATTGGTAAAGTTTTTCAGAAGATTCGTGTACTTTTCCATAAACTCGGAGACAGCACCTTTTTCGTCCGTTCTGATTACAATTTTCAGCTTCTTTTCGTTTCCGATGCCCATCTCCGCTCTGACATTTCTTACACAGCGGACAACTTCCTGCAGAGTCTGTACAAGAGCAGCTTCCTGAGCAAATACTCTGTGTTGCTCATATTCAGGGAATTCGGCGCCAATCAAAAGACCTTCTGTATTCGGAAGTTTTGACCATATTTCCTCTGTAACAAAAGAAAGGAACGGGTGCATCAACTTCATGCTTGTAGCAAGAATATCCATAAGAATTGATACAATTCTGTCTTTTTCTTCAGGATTATCGCTGTACAGAGACATCTTGGAAGTCTCAACATACCAGTCACAGAAATCATTCCAGAAGAAATCATAGATTGCCTGAGCACCTTCGTTGAATTTATAGCTTTCAAGAGCCGTTCTTACCTTTCTGACATTCTCATTCAGGCTGTGATAAATCCATTTATCAAGAGTTGTGTATTCCGAAGCATCCACCTTGATAAGATTCCGACCTTCAAGATTCATCATTAGGAATCTTGTTGCATTCCATATCTTGTTTGCAAATCTGGAACCCATCTTAAAGGAATCCATATCAATAAGAACATCCTGTCCCTGTGCCGCAAGATAACAAAGTGTAAACTTCATTGCATCTGCACCGTAAAGATCTACGACTTCAATAGGATCAATACCGTTTCCGAGACTTTTACTCATTTTTCTTCCGAGCTTATCACGGACAAGTCCTGTAATATAAATGTCCCTGAACGGAACTTTCCCCGTAAACTCAAGAGAGGCCATAATCATTCTGGAAACCCAGAAGAAAATAATGTCATAGGCTGTTACAAGTGTACTTGTAGGGAAGAACTTTTTAAGATCATCCGTATCCTTGGGCCACCCGAGAGTGGAGAAAGGCCAAAGCCATGAGCTGAACCAAGTATCCAGAACATCAGGGTCCTGATAAATATTCTCGGAACCGCACTTTGAACACTTTGTAATATCCTCGCGAGATACCATCATTTCTCCGCAGTCTTTACAATACCAGACGGGAATTCTGTGACCCCACCAGAGCTGGCGGCTGATACACCAGTCTCTGATATTCTCCAGCCATGAGGAATAAGTATTCTCCCATCTCTTCGGATAGAAGTTGATTTCCCCGTTTTTCCATGCATTCAGAGCTTTTTCAGCAAGAGGCTTCATCTTAACGAACCACTGTTCGCTCATATATGGTTCAACGGTAGTATTACATCTGTAACAATGCCCGACTTCGTGACTGTAATCTTCAACCTTTACCATATAGCCCTTATCTGAAAGTTCCTGAGCAACCTTGAATCTTGCTTCTTCCGCGGGGAGACCCCTGTAACATTCAGGACAGACATCATTGAGAGTGCCGTCCGGATTGAGGATATTTATGGGTTCGAGGTTATGTCGTTTTCCGCATTCCCAGTCGTTGGGATCGTGAGCAGGAGTGATTTTTACCATACCTGTTCCGAATTCAATTCCTACAAAACTGTCTGCAATAACGGGAATCTGACGGTTTGTAAGAGGCAGATTAAGCATTTTTCCTACAATGTTCTTATATCTTTCATCTTCCGGATTTACTGCAACTGCAACATCTCCGAACATAGTTTCAGGACGAGTTGTTGCAACTGTGATGTTCCCGCTTCCGTCAGCAAACGGATAATTGATGTGCCAAAGATGACCTGCATCCGTCTGATGTTCTACTTCATCATCGGAAAGAGCCGTTTCACAGTGAGGGCAATAATTGACAAGGTACATTCCTTTGTAGATAAGACCTCTTTCATAAAGACTTACAAAAGTTTCTCTGACAGCTTTTGAAAGACCTTCGTCCATTGTAAAGCGTTCATGGTTCCAATCACACGAACAACCAATGGTTTTCAGCTGTTTTACAATAATGCCATGGTGCTTTTCCTTAACCTGCCAAGTTCTTTCCAAAAACTTTTCTCTTCCTAAATCCTGTCTTCGAAGCCCTTCTTTTGCAAGCTGTCTTTCTACAACATTCTGGGTGGCAATACCGGCGTGATCTGTACCGGGAACCCATAAAGTCGGACGACCTGTCATTCTGTAATAGCGTACCAGAATATCCTGAAGGCTGTTGTTGAGAGCATGACCCATATGAAGAATACCTGTTACATTGGGGGGCGGCATAACAACGGTAAACGGTTTTTCCTTGCTGTCACAAGGTTTGAAACAACCGTCGTCAACCCACATCCCATAAATTTTTTCTTCAAACTCTTTGGGATTATATGCTTTCTCAAGTTCTATAGCTTTCATATTTTGCCTCCTTTAGGATGCTATTGAGTATATTTTATATAAAAAATTATGACAATAAAAAAGCCGGTTCGATGAACCGGCAGAAATTATTTGATTTCAGTTTCGGGATTCTCCGTTTCCGGCTCAATTTCAACCGGATGAATTCCTTTTAGTCTGATATCTACATCATAACCTCTTGCATCAAGATTCTGGAGTATTTCTTCAAGAGAGAAACTGTCTATGGTCTTGACAGATGAAGAATTGACAGTTTTGGCAGGAGTAATATTTGAAATATCAACAATCGAAGGAACAACTTCCGGAAGCGGAATGCTCTGTTCGTTTTTGGAACCGAGCAAAGTCCATGAACCCACAAATACCACAACAAATGCAGCTGCAACACCTACAAGTTGAGATACGGAGAATCTGATCTGCTTATGCCATGCAGACTTCTTCCTGTTCTTACTGATTACATTCTTTTCCAGATATGCAAATATCTTATCTTTTCCGTTCTGAATTTCTTCATCTGAAACCTGAGCATTCTTGATTACTTCATCAAGATGTCTGAGATTATCAAGACGATTCTGACATGCTCTGCAATTTTTCAGATGTTCTTCAACCTGACTTTTCCATGGCTGGGAAAGCTCTCCGTCCAGATAAGTATTCAGGATTTGATCATCAAGGCACATCTACTTCCTCCCGAGTCAACAGCACTTCAAGCTCCTTTCTGGCTCTGTGCATTCTGACTTTTACATTGCTTTCGGATATATTCAGAACCTTTGATATCTCTTTGTAATCAAGATCTGAATACTCCCGCAGAACAATCACAGTTCTGTACATCTCAGGGAGCCGGGCAATAGCCTTTCGCACAGCAGACTGAGATTCGTCCAAAATCAGCTGTGATGCACCATCCTTAAACGGATTCTGAATCGGATTTTTTTTAATCTTTTCAATAGAAGCCGATTCCCGTACATTTCTTTTGACATGGTTGATTGCAAGGTTTTTCGTTACTCTTATCAACCAGAATTTGGCATCATCCATACCGGGAAATGTCATATCCTTGTCAAAGAACCTGACAAAAGCATCCTGACAGATATCCTGAGCTGTTTCCGAATCATAGGTTACATGGTATGCAACCTTATAAATCACAGAAAAAACCTCATCATAGACTTTTCTGAATGTGCTTTCATCAGAACTTCTGATTTCCATATGCTTTAACAATCTTCCTTAAGGTTTGTTACAAATTATTTTTTCACAAGCTCAGGACCTTGTGCAGTATCCTTTACCGTAAAACCCTTTTGGGCAAGCAAATCTCTGATTTTGTCAGCTGTTGCCCAATCTTTATTCTTCTTTGCTTCAGTTCTTGCTTCAAGCAGTTCTTTCAGCTCCTGAGGAATTTCTTCATCGGAATTCTGTTTTCTGACTTTATCAAGTGCAAGACCGAATACTTCATCCATGTATCTGACGACCTTGAGTTTTTCCGGATCAGGTACATCATTATCCTTGAGAACACCCCAAAGAACCGAAAGAGCTCTTGACATAGACAAATCGTCACAGACATAAGAATCAAATGTATCCATGTAATGTTGTGCTTTTTTGCCGACCTGTTTTGCTTCTTCCGTTCCTAGAGATACAACTCTTTCATTTAATCCCAGACGAGCTGTTCTTGCACCTGTAAGTCCTTCCATAGAGAATTGAAGCTGAGTTCTGTAATGAGCTCCGAGACAGAAATATCTGTAATCCAATGCATCAAAACCCTTGCTTTGAAGCAATGAGAGAGTCAGAAATTCACCTGAGCTCTTACTCATCTTACCTTTTTCGGTAAGAAGGAATTCCCCGTGCATCCAGTAATTAACCCATTTTTTTCCGGTAGCTGCCTCACTTTGCGCAATTTCATTGGTATGATGTACCGGAATTGCATCGATTCCGCCGCAGTGGATGTCAAACTGTTCACCAAGGTAATACATACTCATCGCCGAACATTCAATATGCCACCCGGGATAACCGCGTCCCCAAGGAGAATCCCACATCATAGCCTGCTCACCGAATTTACTGTTTGTAAACCAGAGAACGAAATCTTTCGGATTCTTTTTGTTTGAATCCACATCTATTCTGGCACCGCTCTGAAGTTCATCAAGTTTCAGGCGGGCAAGTTTTCCGTAATCCGGCAGCGTATCAATAGAGAAATATACATTTCCACCTGCAATATAAGTATGTCCGCCTTTTTCAAGACGCTGAATCAGTTCTATCATCTGAGGTATATGCGAAGTTGCAGGACAGACTACATCAGGCCTTATAATATTCAGTGAATCATAATCCCTGAAAAATGCATCTGTATAGAATTTTGCAATGTCCCAAACGGATTTACCGCTTTCTCTGGCACTTTTTGCCATTTTATCTTCACCGTCATCACCGTCCCCGGTAAGATGACCAACATCCGTGATGTTCATTACATGCTTGACCTTAAAACCTGCATGAATGAGCATCCTCTTGAGTGTATCTTCAAAAATATAAGTTCTTAAATTACCGATATGTGCATAGTTGTAAACAGTAGGTCCGCAACCGTACATTCTCACCAAGTCATCGTTAAGAGGAACAAACTCTTCGACTTTACGGCTCATAGTATTGTAAAGCTGTACTTTCATCATTCGACTCCAAATTAAATAATAATGAAAAAATTTCCGATTATCAACTTAGACAATAAGCTGCAGAATGAATACCATTATGCAACTTACAAAGGTTGTAATAACAAAATTTCCGGTGAACAGAGTAACAATTACAGCAGTTGTAAATCCTATAAAAGATGTAAGGTAATTGCCTGTACAGGAAAAAATTGCAGGAAATGTCAGAACAGAAATCGTCACATAGGGAGCATAATAAAGAAATGATCTGAAGAACTTGTTTTCTATCGGTTTTCTGAACAATACCAAAGGCAGAAGCCTTATCGTGTATGTTACAATCGCCATTAGAAAGACAGCAATATAAATATACATCAGACTTCCTCCTTATGCGGAAACAGAATTGCAGCAATAGATGAAATCAGAATCGTGATGATAACACATCTGATACCTGATAACATCTGAGGAAATAACCTTGTGAAAACTGCACTGAACAACATTGTAACGGCAATTATGGGAATAAGAATTAAATCCTTTCTGGCCGGAATAAGCACTATTGAAACAAACATTGCATAAATTGCCATCGAAAGTGCCGAAACCAGTGCATCAGGGAGAATGTTTCCCATAATAACACCTATGGCAGTTCCTATAACCCACCCCGGAGTCGCCATGCAGAATCCTCCGAAAGTATAGTATGGAGAAAGAGGATTGGCCTGAATTGATGCAAGTCCGAATATTTCATCTGTAATTCCGGTAGCCATAAGCATTCTGGGACCTGTTTTAACTTCGGGATTGAGTTTTAGCAGAAGTGCAACACTCATCAGAAGATATCTCAGATTAATCACAATCTGCGACAGAATTATTTCTCCGTACGAACCCTTATGCGAAATTATATCTATTGCAGAAAACTGACCTGCCGAAGTAAGGTTCAGCAAACTCATAAGAGACGCTTCAAACCAGCTTATTCCTGCATCGGTACACGCAATTCCCAAAGAGAATGATACTCCGAAATACAGGACACACACGGGAATGGCATCTCTGTAGCCCTTTTTAAAACTCTTCCAATCCATAAAAAAACCGGACCCGATTTCTCAGGCCCGTTTATTTTAATTATTTTTTCTTGGGAAGAGCAATGATGTTCTTCAGTTCAGGATTCTTTTCAAGGTTCTTCGGAAGACCTCTCATACGACCTTTGTTGACATAAGAAGCTTCTTCAAATGTGTAATGGAAATTTGTATGTATGTCGTAAGTTCCGTTCATAAGAGCAAATGCATCTTCTGTCATAACAAGTTCCTCATCTGTAGGAATTACGAAAATCCTTACAGGAGAATCATCTGTTGCAATATCGAATTCCGCATTTCTGCAACGGCAGATTTCATTCTTGTGAGAATCGAGTTTTATACCGAAGGCATCCAGTCCGGAAACGGCACCGTTTCTGATAAGCGGGCTCATTTCTCCAACACCTGCAGTAAAAACTACGGCATCGACTCTTCCGAGAAGTGCGGCATAGGCTCCGATATACTTCTTGAGTCTGTGACACTCCATATCAACACCTAGCTGAGCTTTTGAATCACCCTTTGCTGCAGCATCTGCAACATCACGGCGGTCGCTCATATTGCAGATTCCCATAAGGCCTGATTTTTTGTTGAGATACTTATCCATCTCCTGAGGATCTGTAATCCCCAGATTCTTCATCATATAAGGCATGATTGCGGGATCCATATCACCGCTTCTTGTTCCCATTACAAGACCCTCAAGCGGAGTAAGACCCATTGATGTATCAATACAGACACCGTTTTTTACGGCACAGACTGAAGCACCGTTTCCGATGTGACAGATTATGACATTTGTATCTTTGTTTTCCTTTCCGAGCAGAAGGGCAGCTCTTTTTGAGCAGTAAAGATGGCTGGTGCCGTGAAATCCGTATCTTCTCACGCTGTATTTTTCATACCATTCATAAGGAACTGCATACATATATGCTTCAGCGGGCATTGTCTGGTGAAAAGCCGTATCCATAACGATTGCATGCGGTACTTTTGGCATAACCTTTCTTGCAGCTTCGATACCGCCTATATTTGCAGGCATATGAAGCGGTCCGAGAGGAATGACTTTCTTGAGTTTCTCAACAACTTCGTCTGTTACCAGTTCGCTCTTTTTGAAGTACTCACCTCCATGGAGAACTCTGTGACCTACTGCTCCGATTTCGCAGACATCTTTTATAACTCCATACTGAGGATCGGTAATCATCTTGATGATGAGTTCTACTGCCTCTGTATGTGTAGGACATGTAAACTTTGAAGTATACTCTTCTTTACCCGTAACCTTATGCTCGATTGTTGAGTATTCAAGTCCGATTCGTTCAACAACACCAACTGCCAGGACATCTTTGTTATCCCAGTCATAAACCTGATATTTGGCAGAAGAACTGCCGCAGTTCAAAGAAAGAATTACCATCTATTCATCTCCCGAATGTATTTTTCTTTGCGTAAATTGTATCAATATTGATGTCAGTTATCAACAACACTCATCTTCTTATTCCGGAAGACAAGGTTACGGCTTTATCCTGTGTAATTGAAACCTTACATTTGATTTCATTAAATACCCAACTGCAAGACAGAGTAAGAAGCGTTTTTTTGTCCGTAAACTCAAGCATTGCATTCTTATCCCTGATTTTTATGGAGTATTTTTCAATCGAGTACACTTCTCCCCTTTTCTGATTGACTTCTCCTGCAAGAGAAAGATGGTTGTCATTCATATCCGGCAGGTAAAGTCTTATTTTGTATTCCGAAGATTCATTGTGTCCCGTATCTTCTTTGATTTCTATAATGTGTTTTCCCGAGATTGAAAATCTCCTGTAAGATGCTGAAGTGGAGTATTCAACCATATAACCCTTTGATCTTCCCCCGTAAATCGGCATAGGATAAGTTTTTGTTCCATAACAAAACCCGATGTTTATCACTCCCTTGGTTTCCAGAGAAACACAGTATTGATTCCTAATGTTTTCCTTGCCGGTTCCGAAAGAATCCGTAAATTCAAACCTGATTTTTTCACTTTCCGTCTGAAATTTCCATACGGAATTTCCGGAATAACCCAAATCATAATCGTATATAAAACTATATGTTGCAAACAAAGAAGACCTTAGCTTTGCGGACTTGAATGTTTCCTTAAAATTCACTTTGAAATCAATGCTGTCATTGAATGAAGGCAGACTTTTCCAATCAATCTGATAATTCTGCGCAATTCCTTTTTCTGCGGTTTTGCCGTAATCCGTTTTCATTAAGCTGGTTTCCAGATGCGGATTTTCCCAAGAAACCAGAAATCCTGAAGGAGACAAAGGATTGAGTAAGGGTGTGAATGCAGCCACCTCCAACCTGTCAAAACTTTTGGAAATTCCGCTCAAAGCAGGTTTCATTGAAACCGAATCGGAATTATCCGGAAACTTCAATTCGCCGATTCTCCATCCGTTTTTCGTCTTCACAATCAGAAAAGGTGGTGCGGAAACAGAAAACTTTCCGTCTTTTCCCTGCGTAAGTGATGTCAGATACCTTACTCCTTTTTGGGAGAATGAGTATGTCAGTGTCCTTGTTTCTCTGTTACGGGAGAATACAAATGTTTCCGAAGCAAAGATTTCCGAGGTAAATACTGCCGTTGTAAGAAGCAGAACAATATAAAAAAAGCATTTTCTCATACCCTATATTCCAAAAAGAGAACACAAAACGATAAAAACGCTTTTTTTTACTTGTAGAGGTACTTTGTGTATTATGAAATTAGCAAAAATGTGTTTTTAAACGCAAAGGCAAATTCAAGATTTATGAAGGCAGTTTTGAAAGTACCTCTGTAAATTCAGAAATTTCTCATATTGGTGGAAGGAAATTTAGGTTCGCTTGTTACATTGATACCTAGCTTTCTCAATCCTGAAGAATCTCCTGCAGACGGAATGTGACTCATGTGGGATTCACATCCTTGGAGGTTCGGCAACATTTCCAATGCTTGTTTTGCATACGGATTAAGTGTTGCAGACATTGCAAGACAGATTAGAGCCTCATCCAGATTAAGAGAAATTCCGTTTTCCTTGAGAGTATCTCTCTTCATTGCCCTGATTGAATCAAGAACCTGTCTTGGGATGAGTTCACATTCAGGATTGATACCTGCAAGTTTCTTCAAAGCATTGAATACAAGAGCACTTGAAGCGTGCATAAGCTGAGAATTATGACCTGTAATCATTGCTCCGTCTTTCAGTTGAATTGCTGCAGCACAGGTAATTCCTTCTTTGTTTTTACCTCTTCTGATTGCATCCTGCAATGCCTCCAGAGCTACCGGAACCGTAGGTCTGTCAGTCGGGCATAGACCTGATTTGTCCATTATGGCTCTGCTGCGTTCAACTGTTTCCTTTGTTGCTATTCCCTGTGCATACTCACATTCTGAACGATAATATCTCCTGATAATTTCCTGATTTGCAGCTTCACGGACTATTTCATCATCTATGATACCGAAGCCCAAGCGATTCACACCCATATCCGTTGGAGAATTATATGAAAGGCTTCCTCCGGAAATTCTTTCAAGAATCTTCTTCAGCAGAGGGAAAGCCTTGATATCACGATTATAATTTACGGCAATTTTTCCCGAAGCAGCTACATAGAAGTGATCAATCTGGTTGTAGTCCCCCAAATCTGCAGTTGCAGCTTCGTATGCTATATTCACAGGATGGTCAATTGAAAGGTTCCAAATCGGAAAACTTTCATATTTTGCATACCCGCTTTTTATACCCCTTTTTGAATCATGGTACATTTGAGATAGGCAGGTTGCAAGTTTTCCGCTTCCCGGTCCCGGAGCTGTTACGAGAACTACAGGTTTATCTGTGGGAATATACGGATTGCTTCCGTAACCCTGATCGCTTACTACAAGGTCAACATTATCTGGATAGCCTGAAATCGGTTTATGGAAATATACACTGACGCCTCTTCTGGTAAGCATATCGGCAAAAATTGCAGCGTTCGCCTCTCCTGTATATCTTGTTATGACAACTTTGTCTGCCTTAATTCCCCAAGATGCAAAATCATCCATCATTTTGAATACATCCGTGTCATAAGATATTCCGAAATCCGAACGCATTTTGCGGTGTTCTATGTCAGCAGAATTGATGCAGATTATTACATCCAGTTTTTCTTTGAATTCCTGAAAAACCCTCATTTTGACACTTGTATCAAAACCGGGAAGAACCCTTTGAGCATGATAATCAAACAGAAGTTTGCCACCGCACTCTATATAGAGTTTCCCGTTGACTTTCTTCATTCTGTCCAGAATGAAACTGGTTTGTTCTTTCAGATACTTTTCATTGTCAAAACCGATTTTCTCCATAGTTTTATTCCATCAGTACACTATTTTTATTGCCAGCTTATCTGCTTCTTCACGGGAATAGAGAGCACTTACTATTTCAAGTCCGAACTCCTGTGCACAACCTGCACCCCGAGCTGTTATGATATTATCTGTTTTCATTACTTTGTCTGAACAGAATTTTACTTTTTCGATTCCTTTCTCGCATCCCGGATAACAAACGGCCTTTTTCCCGTCAAGTATTCCCAGAGGCGCAAGTACAACTGCCGGAGATGCACAGATTGCACATACAAGTTTTCCGGCTTTGAATGCCGTCATAATTCTCCTGTTGACTTCTTCACTTGCTGCAAGATTGCTTGCTCCGGGCATTCCTCCCGGAAGTACAACGGCGTCCCAGCCTTCAAGCTGTGTATCTTCCAACAATGTATCACAGATTATTTTTACTTTTCCTGCACTTGTAATTTCGGTTTTTCCAAGTCCGGCGACGGTAACACAAGCCCCTGATCTTCTTAATATGTCAATGGGAGACACTGCCTCCATTTCCTCAAAACCATCTGCAAGAATCACAAGAACATTCTTCATTCCCTCACCTCCTAGAATTCTGCCTGTCCGACTGCTCTGGGATAAGGAATTACATCACGGATGTTCTGCATTCCTGTGACATACTGAACGGCTCTTTCAAATCCCAGACCGAAACCTGAATGGGGTACGCTTCCGTACTTTCTCAGATCCAGATACCACCAATAATCTTCTTCTCTGAGCCCCAGTTCCTTCATCCTCTGTGTAAGAACATCATATCTGTATTCTCTTTCACTTCCGCCGATAATCTCACCAAGTCTCGGAACAAGTATATCCATTGCTCTGACAGTTCTGTTGTCTTCATTCAGCTTCATATAGAAACTTTTGATTTCCTTAGGATAATCAGTAACGGCTACCGGACATTTGCAGATTTCCTCTGCAAGGAATCTTTCATGTTCCGTCTGAATGTCACAACCCCAGTAAGGTTTGAAATCAAACTTATCTTCAGCTTTTTCAAGTTCTTTGATGGCCTCTGTGTATGTCATATGGGCAAATGGTGAATCCACAACATGCTGAATAGTTTCCCTGATACCCGGCTCTACAAAGCTTGAGAAGAAATTCATGTCTTCTTCACAATGTTCAAGTGTGTATCTGAAGATGTATTTCAAGAAGTCTTCAGCAATTTTCATATCACCTTCAAGTGTGCAGAATGACATCTCAGGCTCAATCATCCAGAATTCAGCCAGGTGTCTTTTTGTATTTGAATTTTCAGCTCTGAATGTCGGTCCGAATGTATAGATATTCTTCAAGGCTGTTGCATAGGTTTCACCTTCCAACTGTCCTGAAACAGTGAGATTGGCTCTTTTCCCGAAAAAATCCTTAGAGAAATCAACATTTCCGTTTTCTGTTTTGGGGAGGTTATTGAAATCCAGTGTAGTAACCTGAAACATCTGACCTGCACCCTCACAGTCACTTGCCGTAATAAGAGGAGTATTTACATAGTAAAATCCGTTTTCCTGAAAGAAGCGGTGTACGGCATAAGCCATTGTGCTTCTTACTCTGGCAACGGCTCCTATGGTGTTTGTTCTTGCCCTCAGATGTGCAACTTCTCTGAGATACTCAAGTGTATGGCGCTTTTTCTGAAGAGGATAGGTCTCATCTGCTTCTCCTACCAGACTGATTGATGTGGCTGCAACTTCCACTGCCTGATTGCCACCCTGTGATGCAACAAGAGGTCCTTCACAGATAACAGAACATCCTGTTGTAAGGCAGTTCAGAAGATTATTATCGATTTTGTCCTTGTCTGCTACTACCTGCAGTCCTTTCAGACAGGTTCCGTCATTTACTTCAATGAAACACACTGTCTTGCTGTCTCGTTTTGTTCTTACCCAGCCTTCTACTGTCACAACTGGCCCCGGCTGCATTGTCTTTAACTTGGAAATAAGTTCTTTCATGATAAAATCTCCCGCAAAAATAATAATATTCTTAACTGCTTCTAATCAAGAACATCACAGAGCAATTGAAAGAGAGTAATGCAGTGAAAAACTGCATTTATTCAAATACTGATATCAGTCAACATCAGAAAAAACGACTTTCCATCCAATAGGAATGTACTCTGTATCATATTCACTTTTTTCTACACCGTTTTTAAGCTTGATTTTGTTATTATTATCAAGCTCAATTACTTCATCTAGAGGCTTATCACTCCCATTGACCAGAGTAAACAAGTTATCATGCAAAGCTTTTGGACATTTGATAATGCTGCCGTCACTTCCAGCGGATTCTAACCACCTATTCAGATATTGTCTTTTCCACTGCGTACTTTATGGTTGAAAAAGAACCTTTGTTACAATCAAATGCAGGTATTGACGCATTCAAAAAGCCAATCTACCTGCATTTCAGAAAAAATAAATAGAAAAAGGCAGGTTTTTATTACCTGCCTCTTTTAGTGGAGAAGGGCTATGATCCCCTGACCAACCGGATATGAGCCGGACGCTCTACCAACTGAGCTACTCCACCAAGCCTTTGAATTTATATACCCTTTTTCCGAAAAAAACAAGAGGTCAATTTAAAATTGCACTGATAAACCCGTCAAAGATGGCAAAAGACAGTATTTTTCCGCTTTCAAGATTCTTTACGGAGATTACATAAGTACCTTCCGAGCTGATTGAAGATCTGGAATACAAAGCCGATTCCATGGGAAGCGTATCAGAAAGAACAGATGAAAAAACCAGTGCAAGGTTTTTCTTGAAATCAGGATGCATATAGGTTTCGGCCCATTCAAAGCTGTATGGTTCGGAAACTGCCCTGCTGATGAAAATATGCTGTTCGGAAGAATCCGAAGAAACACACTGCCCCAATTCATTATCCGTAGGATAGACAAGAACCTGTGCACCGAGGAGTGAAAAAGACAATAATACAAAAAGTAAGGTTATAATTTTCTTCACTGCTACATTTTTAATTGTTTTCCGACTTGTTTACAAGCGCTTTTGCAAGTTATTATTTTTCTATGGCTTCAGAAACTGAAAAAATTACCAATTACCTGTTCTCGTGTTTTTCGGAAACAATCCGTGATCCGCTGTGGAAAGATGTACTTTTCACCCCGCAGATACTGAAAATTACAGAACATCCGCAGTTCAGAAAACTGTCCGGAATCAGACAATTAGGCCCTGCAAGCCTTATCTATCCCGGGGCAGTACATACAAGACTCTCACACTGTATAGGAGTATTTCACATAGGCAGGAAGATATTGCTCACACTTCTGAAACAGGGCGATTTCCGTTTTTCAGAAACAGGCGTCAATTCCTTTCTCTGTGCCTGTCTTTTACACGATTTAGGACATTTTCCATTTGCTCATTCCCTTAAAGATGTTGTCAAAAGGACCCATGAATCCCTTGCAACCGATATAATTACCGGAGATGAAGACCTGTCTGCACTCATCAGGGATGCCGGAGCGGATATCAGACAGGTCTGTATGATTATTGATTCTGATTACGGAGAAACAAATGACAGGGAAACCCTTTTGTTTCAGAACCTTTTAAGCGGAGCTCTGGATCCTGATAAACTGGATTATCTGTGCAGGGATGCATATTTTTGCGGAGTGCCGTACGGAATTCAGGATGTTTCATGGATTACGGAACACATCATGAATGTGGATGTGTATCCTGCTCTTTCTGTAAAAAATGCCGCATCGATAGAGCATCTGCTTTTCTCAAAATACCTGATGTACAGGAATGTTTACTGGCACGAGAAAACTCGTTGTGCCACTGCAATGGTAAGAAGTGCAGTCGTAAATGCATTAAAGGACGGAATTCTGGAAGAACAGGACTTGTATTTTCTTGATGATGAACAGTTTATGACTTTGTGCAGATCCAAGAATTACAAACCTTTCAAACTTATTGAACAATCAAAATCCGGGCAACTGCTGTACACGAACAGGACTTTCTCATGCCCTGAGAGTTTTACGGAAAACGACAGACTGATTTACCTTAAAGATGCAATAGAAAAACTCAAAGACAGATGCCCGGAATACAGTGTAATCGTTGATGTGCCGGAACCGATTTCCTTTGAAAGCAACCTCAAACTTGTAAATGAAAACGGAAATGTAACTGTATTTTCTGAAACGGACAATGTATTTGCAACGGAAAATGTATCACGCGCATTTACAAAAACTCTGAGAAAAATCAGGATTTATTCACCTGTAAAAGAGGCTCTTTGATGAAAGAACCGATAACAAGCTGCTATGACAGCAGCAAATTATCATACAGAAATCTCATTGAAGGAAATATGCAGCCGTGGGTGATGCGTTTCATCAAAGCCGTAGGAAAAGGAATAAACGATTTTGATATGATAAGAGACGGGGAAACCGTTCTTCTTGGAGTATCCGGAGGCAAAGACAGCCTTGCAATGGCTCTGGCCCTCTCTTTAAGAAGAAAATGGCTTCCCATAAACTACAATCTCAAGGCAATAATGATTAACTGGACAGAACATCCCATAGAAGAAACATCCGAAGAAAGATTGAAAGAATACTTCAATGCTCTTGATATAGAATTTGAAATCAGAGATGAAACCCAGTTCCCTTCATCCTTCAAAGATGATTTCAACTGCTATCTGTGTTCCAGAAACAGACGCAGAATCTTGTTTGAAATTGCACATAAAGAAGGATACCGCCTGATAGCAATGGGTCATCATCTGGATGACCTTGTTGAAACAACTATGATGAATCTGTTTTTCAGAGCAGAATTTGCCACAATGAATCCGGTACAGGAATTCTTCGACGGTAAACTGTATGTTATAAGACCAATGATACAGGTACATGAAAGCACAATCAGAAGACTATCCGAAATATATGACTTACCTACAGTCAAACCGGTCTGTCCATACGACAGAACAAACATAAGAGCCGATCTGAAACCGATTGTAAAAGAACTTTGCTCGATAAACAAACTTGCAAGAGAGCATGTTTATAACTCACATGATTACTCAAATTGCAGAATTAAGAGGGATGAAAATGGCAATTGTCAAACTTGATAAAATAGTAGCTTCCCGTATCGCGGCAGGAGAAGTCGTTGACAGACCTGCATCAATTGTAAGAGAACTGATGGATAATTCAATAGACGCTCAGGCCTCTAAAATTACCGTAAACCTGGAAGAAGGAGGAATAAAGAGCGTATGCGTATCCGATAACGGGAAAGGCATTGCCAAAGAAGATCTTCCGCTGGCATTTGAAAATCACGCTACAAGCAAGATAAAAACGATAGAAGATTTGTTCAATCTGCATACTC
This sequence comes from Sphaerochaetaceae bacterium, assembly GCA_045615505.1. Classification (GTDB taxonomy): domain Bacteria; phylum Spirochaetota; class Spirochaetia; order Sphaerochaetales; family Sphaerochaetaceae; genus JAZLEZ01. The sequence goes on from JAZLEZ010000057.1 coordinate 19,024, forward strand.
TGGGATTCAGAGGAGAAGCACTGCCGAGCATTGCAGCCTGTTCAAAACTTACAGTATCTTCAAACGGGTGGAAAATTACATCCGATAACGGAATAAAAGGAGATATTATTCCGGGTGCAGTTGGCATAGGAACAGCAGTATTATCGGAGAATCTTTTTGAAAACATTCCGGCAAGAAAACAGTTTCTCAAACGCCCTTCAGCAGAATTGGCTGAGTGCAGAAAAGTCTTTTTGGAGAAGGCTCTGGGATTTGAGAACATTGAATTTATTTTCATATCAGACAATGAGATGCTCCTTGATTTAAAGCCTGCGCAAAAGAAACAACGCGTTCTTGACATTATGAGTCTGGATAAAAATTTTGTCCGCGTTGACACACAGTCTATGACAGAATCGGAGGATCCTATAAAACTGTTTGCAGTATGTTCTTCACCTGCGCAGTACAAAAAAGACAGATCTCAGATAAAAATATTTCTCAATGGCAGAATCATAGACTGCTTTGCAATGGTTCAGGTAATAGTAAATGCCTACTCCATAGCTCTTCCCGGAGGCGCTTTCCCGTATTTTTACCTTTTCATTGAAGATTTGCCTTCTTTGATTGATTTCAACATTCATCCGACAAAACGCGAGTGCAAAATCAGAAACCAAAATTCAATCTATGCTCCTTTGACAAGAATGATAAGGAATGGCCTTGTACCTCAGAAAAAGAGACAGGAAAATGTTACACAAGAGAAACTCCGACCGGTTACCTACACGAATACAGTAAAACAGAAAGAGACACATTTAAGCGATATTTCGTTTGATCCCAGATGGTTTGAGAATGCAAAAAGCGTATTGGCTGCAAAAACAGAAAAAAATCAGGAGAAAGAACAGAAAAAAGAATCATACGATTACAGATATTTAGGGCAGGTTTTCAATACATTTCTCTTAGTGGAAAAGAATAACGAAATTCTGTTCATAGATCAGCATGCAGCCCACGAGCGCCTGCTCTACGATGAAATCACTTCCAATACAGACAGGCAGATTCTTGCAGTTCCTTATCGTTTTGAAACAGATGTCAGTGTGGATGATTTTCTCACGGAAAACAGTTTCATATATTCCGATTTGGGGATAATTCTTGTACGAATAGAACCCATGGTATGGGAAATCACGGAAATTCCGGCCCAATGCAGAAAAAATGAAGAGAACATCGTTTCTTTCATAAAAACGGCAACCGGAGATATCGAAGAAGCAAAAAAAGGGCTGTTTGCCGTAATTGCCTGCCATACAGCCGTAAAAGCCGGGGATATACTGGATGATATAACAGCCAAAGCCCTTATTGATAAAGTTTTCAATCTTGATGCTATGCTATGCCCTCACGGACGAAGTTTTGTATATTCGATTTCAAAGGAAAAACTATTTGAGCTGGTCGGAAGAACCATCTGACACAACAGAAAAAGTGTCTGAAACAGTTCTTCCGTCTCCGTAAATCAGTTCCACAAACCACTCTCCGAAAGGAAGAACCATACCTTTGGGAATAGCTATGCCGTCGTAACCTATGAAATTGTTTCCGTCAATCAGGATTTTTTCAGGAGCTACACTCCAAACAAGGGATTCAGAAGGATCCTTGACTGTCATTTTTGTTTTTTTAAGATCCGGAATATCTGCGCTGAGAAATATCTTCAGACAAGTCTCACCGTTTTCTGCAATGTAAGCTTCATAATCACAGTTGCGGATGGTAATTTCTTCCCTTCTGCATGAAAGCAATGAGAAAAAACACATCAAAACTACAAATACGATTTCAGTTGTTTTCTTCATAAATTCTTGATTTTACAGGATTTGCATAAGCATTATAGACAAAATTCACAGTTTCTTCATTCAATCCTTTGTAATGCTTTATGAAATTCTTGGTATTCATCTGCAAATATTTATCTTCAAAAAGCTTTGTTCCGTTTACCAAATCATAAGCAAAATAGTTTGTATCAAACAGTTTGTAGAGAAGATGAATCTGACGGTCTATCTCACGAACACCACTGCGTATGTCACAGCAATCTGAAACTTCTTTTCCGACTGAGATGTTGACATCTCCTTTGTAGTGTCTTATACCCCGTACCATATCAAGAACATCTTCGTATTTTTTCTTTTTGTAGATGTTGTAACAACCCTCATCTCTGAGTTTTCTGATTTCTTCGTGGCTCTTCGAGACATCACAAGGGTCGTACTGGTAGCTTATTGCAACGGGAGTAATATGCATACGGCTGAAAAATTCCTCTATGCTGATTCCGTCTTCCCTGAATGAAAGATAAAGCATTTTGAGAATGGCAGGGCTGGTATTATCAACTCCGTCTTTGGATCGACCGCTTTTCTGGGCAATCCAGACGGACCTTTTCTTGTCCTCTATGCAGTGCTTCAGGTAATAGCTGAGTCTGAGAGTTTCGTTTTTGAGTTCTGCGGCAGAAGTAAGATTTCTTCGTACTGTGATTGCTCCGTTTGTTTTGAACATATCGGTGACAAATTGATTTGCAAGCAAATTGTCTCCTATAACCATCTCACAAGGTTCCTTCCCTGAGCGGTAAAGAGCCAAGTCCAAAAGAGCCGTATCCAAGACGATATCCCTGTGATTTGAAATATAGACATGCGGAATGTCGTCACTTTCTTCAATGCCGCTGAAAGAAAAATTGTTGATACTTGAAGATTCGACCATATCCAGAAACAGTTCACAGACGATTTTTTCCTGAACATCAGTGTAATTCTCAACCTCATCAAGCATTTTTCTGAGGAATCTTTTTGCCTGAATGGACTTCCATTTATTTGTAAAACGGCCTCTTCTGGAGATTATATCCGTAAAATTATCCAGAAACTGAGGATAAAGTTTCAATCGTTCCACGGCATCTTTGAATTCTTTTCCTTCAAATGGACTGATATCGCTGAAATTCCACTTTTTGTCACTCATAAAAATATAATATCACAATATCAGAAATAAACAAAGTTTGACCGTTTTGCAACATATTGCTACAATGGCTTTATAAAACAGATATCAATAAGGCAAAAGGAGACAAACAATGCTTATTCTTATTTCCGATGCATTTGATGCATCTCTCGAAGGAAAGCTCAAGGCTTTCGGCGAAGTAACAACAGACAAGGCAAAGGTCTGCGACGCAGATGTAATTCTTGTTCGTGCAAAGACTATCTGTGATAAAGCTTACATTGACGGTCTTAAGAACTGTAAGCTGATTATCAGAGGTGGTGTCGGAATTGACAATATCGACAAGGCTTATGCAGAATCAAAGGGTATCATCGTAAAGAACACACCTAAAGCAAGCGGAATTGCAGTAGCAGAACTCACATTCGCTCTCATGCTCAGTGTTCCCAACCATATTCCGATGTACCACAACGGAATGACAAACGGTCAGTGGCTCAAGTCAACAAAAAGAACAGAGCTCTTCGGAAAGACAATCGGTTTCATCGGTATGGGTAATATTGCAAGACAGGTTGCCAAAAGATGCCTCGCATTCGGAATGAATGTCGTAGGATATGATGTATTCCCGATGGAAGTTGAAGGCGTAAAGATGGTAAAGACACCTGAAGAAGTCGTTGCAGAAGCAGATTATATTTCTCTTCATGTGCCCGGAACACCTGAAACAGAAGGAATGGTAAACAAAGACCTCATCTCAAAGATGACAAAAAAGCCGGTTCTCATCAACACATGCCGTGGAAAGGTTATCAATGCACAGGATGTAAAAGATGCTCTTGACAGCGGTGCTCTCAGCTGGTATGCAGCAGATGTTTACCCTACAGACGATGCAGAAAAGCTCTTCTCAATGGACTATCCTATTCTCAAGAGCGACAAGGTAACACTCACACCTCATGTCGGTGCAAACAGTGTTGAAAACCTTCTCAGAATCGGTGATGAAATCGTTGCAACAATTTCATCCCTCAAAGAAGAAGGAAAGCTCGCATAATAATATGAAACTTGATGATACGAACAGAGAGATTATCAGAAGACTCATTGACGGAAGAAAAGCTTTCAGTGCAATTGCCGAGGAAATCGGAATAACCGAAAACACGGTAAGAGCAAGGGTCAACAAGATGATTGAGGACGGAATTCTGACAATCAGCGGTCTTGTTGATCCTCAACAGCTTCCGGAAATGCAGATTGTACTTATGGGAGTAAAACTCAGTACACTCAATCTGGAAGAAAAAGCCAAGGAATTCCTCAGACTTAAAGGTGTTATTTCCGTTGAGGTTGTTACAGGGCGTTATGACCTTATTGTTCATTTGGTTACATCTTCTAATGATGACGAAAGTCTTCTTGATTTCTTCAAGAATCAGCTTTCCAAGATAAAAGATGTATCTGATGTTGAATCTTTTGTCGTATATCAGTCTCACAACTACAAAATTCCGTACATTCTCTAGGGGATTGTATGGAAAGGGAACTTCAGATTCAGGCTGTAGTGACAGACTCCGGAAAATACGGAGAACTTCATCGTTATGTAAACCTGTTTTCGCCGCAGTTGGGTCTGATAAAAGCAGTTATTTTCGGAGGTCGCAAGGGAAAAAACACTTCTCTTGCGCCTCTTTTTTCTTTCGGTACAATTCAGCTCTATCACAATCCTGTTAAAGATGAGTATTCGGTTGTAGAGGAAGACTGCTCATTTATTGCAGAAAAAATCAAAACCGATATAAGCGCAACATATACTGCCTCATATTTCTGTGAATTGTTGAACTGCATAAATACGGACAATCCTGAAAGTCTTTACATCCTTGTGACAAAAGCGCTGACTCTTCTGGAAAACAATCCGGAAAAACACAGAAAAATCCTAATTGATTTTACATGGAGGTTCCTGATGATAAGCGGAGTTGCCTCAGACTTGAGTATATGCCCGGTTTGCGACAGAAAGCTTGATGATAAAGAAACTATGGGATTTGCATTGTCTATGTTCACACCGGTCTGTGAGGTCTGTTCCGATTATGACAGAATCCGGCTTACTCCGGGGGCCAGAAAGTATCTTTCCTACACACAATCCATGTCAATTGAAAAAGCATTTGAAATCGAGTTGCTGGAAGGGGCTACAGGCAGACTGACCGATTTTCTTTTGAACTGGATTTCCGTTTTCTCGCAATGTCAGCTGAAAACTGTAAAAAGCGGACTTCTTTAATCTAAAAACTTGTAAATGCAGCGTGATTGGGTTAATCTCTAAACTGTAGGAGGAATTTAAATTCCTCATGACTCGGTATTTTAATTATAAAGAGGTACTTTCAAAACTGATATTTGTGAAGATTGGATTTGAATTTTCGAAGAGAAAACCATTTTTGACAATTGACGCAATACTTTGCGTATTATGAAATTAGCAAAAATGTGTATTTAAACACAAAGGCAAATTCAAGATTTATGAAGGCAGTTTTGAAAGTACCTCTAAAGTGTAGATATATAGATGAAATGGAAAACAAGAAGTGCTGCTCTTGACGATATAAGAGTGCTTCAGGAAAGGTATGACCTTGACTTTGTGTCAGCCAGAATCCTCGCCGGCAGAAAAATAGTAAATTCTGAAGATGTAAAGTTTTATCTGGAAAACAACATCTCTTTTACGCACAATCCGTTCCTGTTTGCAGATATGGAATCCTTCTGCGAAAGAATCCTTCAGGCTCTTGAAGACGGTGAAAAAGTCCATGTATTCGGAGACAGAGATGTTGACGGAATGACAAGCACTGCCCTGATAGTCACGGAACTCAGAAATATGGGGCTTGAAGTGTCTTATTCAGTTCCGATGGGTGATGAACCTTATGCTTTTTCAAAACAGGCCATTGACAGGATTATTGAAGACAATGTCACTCTCGCAGTTACGGTTGACTGCGGTATCTCGTGTTTTGATGAAATTGATTACGCTCAATCAAAAGGGCTAGATTTTCTTGTAACGGATCATCATATTGCGGCATCTGTTCTTCCTCCTGCAGGAGCAATTATTAACCCTAAAGTTGAAGGTTGCGGATATCCGTTCAGAGATTTGTCCGGAGTCGGAGTAGTGGCAAAATGCATCTGGGCTTTGAGATTTGCCCAGACAGAATACTACAGAGAACCAATTGTAATTCTGCATGCGATACCCGGAAATGCTACGGTTGTCATAGAGGCTGCAAAACTTGAAAACCTCATAGTAACTGAAAGAATCTGCGAAGAGGTAGTTCCGGGCATACTTGATGAACACAACAGCAGGATTATTTCATTCCTAAACTGCAATCTTCCCGTTTTTGTTTTGGACAAAGAGGAAGAACTGATTCAACTCAGAAAAGCTTTTCCCAAGGCAGAAATACATCTGAATGATTTAAGACCTCAGTTTGAGAAATACCTCCCTTTCGTCAGGGAGAAAAGCCTCTTTGCATTGAACAGTGCAAGCCGTTTTGCTCTGTACAGCAATGTCAGAAGTGAGCTTGATACGCTTATAGGTTTATTCGGAGCATTTGTCCGTTCTTCTCAACCGTCTTTGTACAAAAAATACCTTGAAGTAACGGATCTTGTTGCAATAGGTACTATAAGCGACCTGATGCCAATGACAGATGAGAACAGAATCCTTGTAAGAAGCGGTCTCAGGGCATTGGAAAACTCTTCCCGACTTTCATTGATTCCGTTTATGTCAATACAGAATCTTCTGGGGAAAAAGCTATCAACCACTGATATCAGCTGGCAGATATCCCCTCTTCTCAATGCTGCGGGAAGAATGGGTAAACCGGATATTGCAATCAACATGTTGTTGTGTGAAGACCAGCATAAAAGCTTTGAACTTGCGCAGGAACTCGTTCAGCTCAACAAAGAAAGACAACATCTGGGAGAAAAATGCTGGGACAGATTACTGCCTCAGGCAAAAACCAGTTTTGAAGAATACGGAACAAAATTTGTTTTTATCAGGGACGACAAGATTCCCAGAGGGATTACAGGGATTCTGGCTACAAGATTTCAGAAAGTATTCAAAGCTCCTATTATGGTAGTTACACAGACTGAAGACCTCAGGGCTGTAGGTTCTCTCAGAAGTCCGACATCTTTTAACTGTCATGATTTCTTAAGCAGGTTCTCGGATCTGTTCGATGACTTCGGAGGCCATGACTGCGCCGGCGGGTTCACCCTTGATCCTTCAAAAATTGACGAACTGGAAATCAGAATATCGGAAGAACTGGATTATATGGATTGTCCGGATACAGATAATGAAGAATACATCACGGTTGATGCCGGTCTTTCCCCGGAATTATTTACTGAAAAGATGATTAAAACCGTTGAGCGTTTTGAGCCTTACGGGGAGAAAAATGAGCCTTTGATTTTTATGATTGAAGGTGCCAGAATAGAAAACCTCTCCGCTATTGTAAATAAGAAAGATGCAGCTTCAAATCACCTTAAAATGGATCTTTCATACGGTTCTTACAAATGGCCTTCGGTTTTCTGGTCGGCCGGATCCAGAGTCGGAAAAGATTTCAACGACGGAGATATAATCGACGCAGTATTCAGACTCGGCAGAAACTACTTCAGAAATCAGGAACTTATTCAGTTGACTTTGGTAGATATCAGGAGACATTGATGAAAAAAATCTTGTTTTGCTTTGCTGTTTTGATTATTTGTTCTTCATTGTTCGGTCTCAGCATAACCTATGACAAAGAAATCCATGATTATGATTCAGTACCTATGCTTGAGGTTCATTTCGGCAACGGAGAGGGCAGAACCTCGGATTATTATGATTCAATGAAAATCAGTCTAGTAACATTTGCAAAAGATGACCCGCTATACTCATGGTTCGGGCATGCAGGTCTTGTGGTGGAAAAAGAAGACTCTGCAGCTGTTATGTACGACTGGGGATTGTTCTGCTTCGGTCCTGAATTTTATAAAAATTTTGCAAAAGGCATACTTTGGTACAGCTGCGGGAGAACCTATACCGACAACGAGTACATCCCGGCTATTGAAGCAAAAAGAAGCATAAGAAAAATAGAGCTTAATCTTACATCCGAACAGAAAAGGGATATCATAAACTATGTAAATCTGAATTGCAGTTCCGAGTATTGCGACTATATGTACAATCTGTTTACCGATAACTGTTCAACAAGAATCAGAGACATAATAAATATGGCAACCAACGGGCGTTTTGAAGTCTGGGCAAAAACCAAACCGGGATATACATACAGACAGCAGCTTTCAAAAACTCTGATTAATGTAATACCGATGAACTGGCTTTACGATTATTTATTCGGACCGATGGGAGACAGAAAAGCAACTCTTTGGGAAGAAATGTTCCTGCCGGTAAATCTTGCAGATGCTGTTTCGGAATTTGAAAATCTGGCAGCAAAAGACTATTACGAATATGATTTCAGAGAAAACAACGGCAGAAAACCGGATGCTGAGCAACCTGAAAGTTATTTCCTCTATACTCTTGTTTTCGGAATGATTATGGCTCTTGCCTCATCATTGTTTTATCCGAAACATATCGGATTGTACAAAATTCAGGCTTTCACATTTAACTTGTTTTTGGGTTTATTCGGAGCTCTTCTGTTTTACCTTATGATTTTTACAAATCATGATTTTGCTTTCTTCAACGAAAATATTCTGTTTATCAATCCTCTTTTGCTTATTTCGGCATTTTTGTCCCTTAATCCGAAAAAACACAGAAACGGACTGAAAATCATTTACAGTATTCTTTTGATTCTTTCGGTAATTCTTGTTGTATGTAAAATCGGTATTTCCAATGTTTTCTATCAGAATAATTACAGTCAGATGGTTTCAGTAATTCCTTTTTATGTTGCAAACATCATGTTGCTGAATAAAGAGTGATTGTATTTGTCTAAAAGACTTTATTTATTTATTATATAGGCATGGAAGAGCGTAACTTAAATCACATTTTAATTGTTCCTATGCGGGGTTGTCCTGTTTTCCCGGGAATGTTTACAACAATTGAAGTAACCGACCCTGTTGATATTCAGACTGTAAGATACTCTGAAACCCAGAACGGATTCGGTCTTCTTTTGCTCAAAAGTAATTCAAAGCCCAAAGGAAAATTCACGAAAGATGATTTTTGCGAAATAGGTACTTTCGTAAAAGTAAAAAACAAAATCAATACAATATACGGTTCAACCAGCCTTTATCTTGAAACATTATGCCGCTTCAAAGTCATTGAACTGACCAGTACAAAAGGTATGATATGTGCGACCGTAGATTTCATTCAGGAAGATGAACTTAGCAAGGTCAAGGAAAAAGCATACAGGGAGGTTCTCCGAAAGAATCTGTCAATGCGGGAAGACCACTCCGTGCTTATTGAGAACATCCGTTTCAATGCAAGCAATATTCCGGAAGCCATAAGACTAACAGATTATCTTGCATCTGCCATTGTCGAAAAAAGCAAACAGCAGGAGTTCCTTGAAACCCTGAATGCCGAAGAAAGAATCATGAAGATTCTCAAGGTTCTTCAGGATGAACTTGCCATTCAGAATATGCATAATCAGATAATGAGTTCCGTATCACAGAAAGTGGATGCAAGACAGAGGGAATTCTATCTGCGAGAAGAGCTTAAAGTAATAAAAAAGCAACTTTCCGAAATAGGTTCTGAAGTTGATGAAAATAACGGAATAACCGAGCTTACAAACGAAGATATCCAAAACGGAATACTTCATCCGATTAAACCCAAACTCATTGACAGACTCAAGAGTCTTAAGCTTGAAGGTGAAACATACGAAACAGTTTTTTCCGAGTACCAGAAAATGGAGAATATGGAAACCATAAATCCGGAATATTCCATCTTAAGGTCTTATCTTGAAACAATTGCGGATTTGCCTTGGAATACCTTTTCCGAAGACAACTACAATATTGACAGAGCCAGAGAGATTCTGGAACAGGAGCATTACGGAATAAAGGATGTAAAGGAAAGAGTTCTGGAATTTCTGGCCGTCAGAGATTTGAAAAAAGATACAAAAGGTTCGATTATCTGTCTCATAGGGCCTCCGGGAACAGGAAAAACATCCATAGGTGTGTCAATAGCTAAAGCTCTTAATAAGCAATATTACAGATTCTCGGTAGGCGGAATGCGTGATGAAGCAGAAATCAAAGGACATAGAAGAACTTATATCGGTTCAATGCCCGGTCAGATTATCAAAGGTCTGCGCGTTACAAAAACAAAGAATCCTGTTTTTGTCATAGATGAAATCGATAAGATGACCGTCTCAAATCAGGGCGATCCTGCAGCTGCTCTTCTGGAAGTTCTCGATCCTGAACAGAATACTACTTTCAGAGACCATTATCTGGATATTCCTTTTGATATTTCCAATATTCTATTTGTGGTTACGGCAAATACTACAGACTCGATTCCACGCCCGCTTCTTGACAGAATGGAATGTATTGAGCTTAACGGTTACACATCTGAAGAAAAACTGCATATAGGCAAGAAATACCTTGTTCCTAAAAGTCGTGTCAAACACGGTTTGAAAGCTGCGGATATAAAGTATTCCGATAAAATTCTGAGAAAGATTGCAGAAGAATATGCACGAGAAGCCGGTGTAAGAAATTTTGAAAAGGCTCTGGATAAAATACACAGAAAAGTTGCAATGGAAATTGTTCAGACAACAGCATCCGGAAAAGAATTGAAGAAACCTGTTGTAATAGACGAAGAAAAACTCATCAAGTATCTGGGGCAACCGATTTTCAGAGAAGACGAACTGGTAAAAGCGGACAAGAGCGGTATGTCCATAGGTCTGGCATGGACTTCAATGGGCGGTGATGTACTTGCAGTTGAAGCCCAGCACATTCCGGGAAAAGGAGAACTCAAACTTACAGGTCAGCTTGGAGATGTAATGAAAGAATCTGCAAATATTGCATTCAGTTATATAAAGAGTATTGCAGAGAAATACGGTATCAATCCGGATTATTTCAAAGAAAACAATATTCACCTTCATGTTCCCGAAGGGGCAACTCCCAAAGACGGGCCGTCTGCAGGTATTACTATGGCTACTGCAATGTTTTCTTTGGTAACAGGTGAGATTATGACTCCCGATACGGCCATGACAGGAGAATTGTCTCTTTTGGGAAAAGTAATGCCGATCGGAGGACTCAAGGAAAAAGTTCTTGCAGCCAAACGAAATAAAATCAAAACAATCATCATTCCAAAATTCAACAAAAGGGACCTTGACAAACTGGAAGATAATGTAAAAAAAGGTGTTCAGTTCAAACTTGTTTCCGATATGGAAGAAGTTTTGACGATTGCATTCGGAAAGAGGAAACAAAAGTGACGAAAATGGAACTGCTGTCCCCAGCAGGCAGTTTTGAAAAACTTGAAACCGCTTATATTTACGGTGCTGATGCAGCATATATGGGAATGAAGGATTTTTCACTCAGAACCAATGCTCAGAACTTCGCTTATGATGAAGCAGAAAAGATTACCTGCCTCAAAAAAAAATACGGCAAGAAACTCTATTGTACGGTAAACATTTATTTTCATGAATCCGATATAGATAAGCTCAAACTTCAGATTCAGGAAATGAAGAACTATCCTTTTGATGCTTTCATTATTTCCGATATCGGGATTCTCGATATTATGAAAAACGCTTTTCCGGATGCTCAGATGCATCTTTCCACACAGGCAAACTGCATAAATGCCCACAGTGCCCGAATGTATCATAAAATAGGTTTTGACCGTGTAATTCTTGGGCGTGAAACACCTCTTTCGGAAATAAAAAGAATTAAGGATATGAATCCGGATTTAGGTATTGAGGCATTTGTTCACGGTGCAATGTGCATGGCTTATTCCGGAAGATGTATTTTATCTAGTCACCTTACCGGAAGAAGTGCCAATAAAGGAGATTGTTCACATACATGCAGGTGGAATTACCGTCTGGCGCTTGAGGAAGAATCCAGACCGGGCACCTACTATCCGATTTCCGAAGAAAACGGCTATACAACAATAATGTCGTCCAAAGATCTTTGTATGGTAGATCACCTTGAAGATTTGAAAAATGCCGGCGTTGATTCTCTTAAAATCGAAGGCAGAATGAAAAGTACCTACTATGTTGCAACAGTAACCAGAGCTTACAGAAAAGCACTTGATAATCTTTACGATTCTTCAGTTGAATTCAAACCGTACAGAGACGAGTTGTTCAATGTAAGTCATAGAGAATACTCAACCGGTTTTTTCTATTCCAACGGTCCCATAGAAGGCGATGACATCAACATTCCCACTTTTGACGGATATCTGAGAGATTATATGTTTCTGGGAACAATCAGAGATGAGGTAAAACCGGGCATCTGGTCACTGGATATCAAGAACCAGATAAGAAGTGATTCGGATATTGAATATATAGGACCTGATGTACTTTCAATGAAAGACAGTAATATGAAGGTTCTGGATTGTGACTTCAATGAAGTCGGACATATAGATCATTGCAATGAGGGATTCATAAAAAGCTCATTACCGCTGAAAAACGGCTATATCATAAGACAGGAAGTTAAAAAATAGACTTTTTTCCGGTTTTCAGGGGATTGATGCTTGATATATGTATTGATTTGTATGATAAAATAACAAAACAAACTTAAAGGAGGGTCAATATGAAGACTCATGAACAGTTAGTTGCATTGTTTGAAGCTTATGTAGCAGAAAACCAGAAGTTCACAGAAAAGGGTGTTAAAGCTGCAGCAACAAGAGCAAGAAAGGCTCTTGCAGAAATCAGTAAGCTTACAAAGGTAAGAAGAGCTGAAATTCAGGATGCAAAGAATAAGATGAACTAATCCCATTCATGGATTAAATTACAGAAAACCACGCAAGTTTGATTACAAGCGTGGTTTTTTATTATCGAGGTACTTTCAATTGTTTATTAGACTGCTGTACTTCTTCTGCACTGCAAATCTTTTGATTTTTTTAGTAGCAGTCTGTTCCAGTTCATCATCCACGACAAAGACTTTTCTTATTCTCTTGTACGGAAGCAGTGTTTTGTTTACTTCATCCACTATTCCCTGAATATGAGACTGCAGCTCTTCCTTAGAGTCATACTTCTTCATACATTCTGAAGAAGGGTGAATAATTGCACAGATTCCTTCAACCTTTTTTTCCTTATCAGCCAGAAAACCAAGAACACATATCTGTTCCACATCGTAATAAAGCTGAAAATGATCTTCTATTTCTTCAGGAAATACATTTTTACCGCCTTCAGTTACAATAATGTTCTTAGCTCTTCCTGTCAGAAAAACAAAACCGCGCTCATTCTGATATCCGATATCTCCGGTGTGAAACCAGCCATCCTTATCTATCACAGCATCGGTTGCTTCTTCGTTTTTATAATAACCTTTGAATACCATAGGCCCTTTTATGAGGATTTCACCGTTTCCCTGACTGTCAACATCAGAAAAAGAAATCTCCGTATGTGCAAGGGGTTTGCCTACACTGTTTTCATCATAATCAAAAATGGGATTCAGTGTAAGAATCGGGCTTGTTTCAGTAAGACCATACCCCTGAACAAAATCTATTCCGAACTCATTCAGTTTTCTGAAAGTTGCAGGGGGAAGAGGTCCGCCTCCGCAGATACATATTCTTATATCTTTCAATGCAACTTTGTCTCTGAGGAAAGCAAACATTTTCTTTCCTATATTGATATGGGTAATCTTCTTTATCAAACCGGAGAAAACAGCCATTGAATTTATTCCGAATTCGGCAAGTTTGCCCTTTTCTTTAACGCCTTTCATTATGCCGGAAAGAAGTTTGTTGAAAAGCATCGGAACAGCTAGGAACATTGTTATATGCCCCTCTTTCATCTCTTTGAACATCTGATTGATTAGCAGACGCTTTCCGAAAATTACTTCCGAACCTACTGAAAAGGACTCAATGAATACTGCAAGCATAGTGTAAGCATGGTGAATAGGAAGAATTGCATAAAATACTTCTGTTTCATCGATATTCATATGACCTTGAGCAATCAATGCATCAGACACAAAGTTTTTATGTGTAAGCATACAGGCCTTTGGTGTTCCGGTAGTTCCGCTTGTAAATAGGAAAGCCGCCAAATCTTCAGATGAAGGAGTCCGGATTCCCTGCGGACCCGCATCCGGCAGATTGAGAATATATGCATCAGAATGAGCATTGTCATCCAAAACAAATTTGAAACCGTATTTTCCGTCCTTCCCTATTCTGTCAAAGCGCTCACTGTCACAAACAAGACCTTTGATTTCCACAAAATCTACAAGATGCTCAATTTCCTCATCTGATAGTGAATAATCCGTGGGAACAACTATTGCAGAAAGTGAGAGAATTCCCATATATGCAATTGCCCATTGCGGACTGTTTTTTCCGGTCAATGCAACACGGTCCCCTTTTCTGACTCCGACGGAGTAAAGATATCTGGCAAATTTATCAACTTCATATTTTGCCTGTGCGTATGTAAAAATCTCTTTTTTCGGCAAAATAGAAGTCCAGCACTTTCTTTCCGGGAAACGGGAACAGGTTATATTGAAAAGTTCAACAAGAGAAGGCCATTCTCCGTTAAAGTATTCACCTCTATATGAATCTAAAAATGTCCAAGGTGTAGGATTATGTTTTTTAGTCATTTTTTATCCTCATCATAATAATAACAAAGGAAATGCATATTATCAATTATCGGTAAAAACTGGTATTATGATTCATATGGAATTTGAAACATTTGAACAAGTTGTGAAGTATATGGACAGCTTTGCTTCTCTTAGAATCAAATGCTCTGAAAATAATAACCGAATTCAGAGAATGACGAGAATTGCACAAGTTCTGGGGAATCCCCAGAATTACTATAAAACCATTCATCTTGCCGGAAGCAAGGGAAAAGGCTCCACCGCTGCATTCATTGCAAACTCCATTCAGTCTCTAGGCTACAGGACAGGCTTGTATCTTTCACCTCATGTTACCGATTACAGGGAGCGTTTTACATTAAGCGGTAGTTTTTTTGATGACAAAATCCTTGTAAGGACGGGAAATTTACTTGCACGCAGTGTAGAAAAACTTGATTTTGCTCCGTCTGTTTTTGAAATGTACACTTCCTTTGCTTTTCTGCTTTTCCGCGAAGCCGGATGTGAATGGGCTGTAATAGAAACAGGATTGGGCGGAAGATACGATGCAACAAACATTCTTAATCCTCAGGCTGTCGTCTTTACTCCGATAGAACTCGAACATACGGAGATACTGGGAGACACTATAGAAACAATCGCCGTTGAAAAATCAAAAATCATCAAACCCGATATTCCTGTGTTCATTTCACTTCAGAAAAAAGAAGTTATGGATGTATTTCTCCGTGAAGCCGAAGCCAATAACTGTCCTGTCTTTTCCTTATCGGACAGTATCAGGAAGATTTCAAGATGCACGACAGAAGACAGAGAAAATGTTTTACTTGAAATAGACGGAATCGAACTGTCTCTTAAACTGAAAATGATGGGCAAGGTTCAGGGGTATAACTGTGCACTTGCACTTCTTGTTCTCAACAGACTGGGACTTTTCAAAAAAGATGTTACTCAAAAGGCTCTGGAAAACACTGTTATTCCCGGCAGAATGGAAAAATTCAAAGGAATAAGAACAGTTTTCATTGACGGAGCTCACACAATGGAAAGTATCAAAAACCTTATGATAAGTTTCAGGGAAATATATCCTTCAAAAACAGGGATATGTATCTTCGGTTGTGCTGCAGATAAAAAATACGAATGGATGAGCAAATATATTCTGGACAACTTTGACAAAGTAGTTGTATCAAAACCCGGTACTTTTAAGAAAAGCAATCCTGAAGCTTTATTTAACTATATGATGTCTGTAAAATCGTACAATCAGCTTGTAATGCTGGAAGAAGACACATCAAAAGCTCTGGAACTCTGCTATGACAATACCTGTGAAAACGAACCTGTTCTTGTTTGCGGTTCATTTTATCTTGCCGGTTGCGTTAAGGAGGTTCTATGTCTCTGAACTGGAAGGAAATTGAACTGATAATCCGTGAAAACGATATTACCGGAAGCAAAATACAGGCAGTTTTTCAGAACAGTTTTCATGCTTTGACATGGGAAATGTACAAGACCGGTATGGGGCGATTCCTTTACTACACGGAAGTGGGAACCGAAACATCCGGACTTTACACATTAAGCACTGACAAGGTTCCTGTTAAAACAAAAAAACTTCAGCGCTTCGTGCAGTTTGCAAGAAAAAACATAGAAGGAGCAATAATTGAAAAAATTGAGCAGCTTCAGTATGACAGATGCGTAATCTGGCATCTGAATAACCATGGAAGAATTCTCAAAGTATTCATAAGACTGTACAGCGGACCGGGTGCAAATATTATTGTCACGGATGAAGAATACAGAATTCTGGACCTGCTTCTCAGAAGACCGGGACGCGAAGAAATAAGCGGGAAAATTCTCAATATTGAAAGACGGACGGATGAAGGGGAAAAGTATGAAATCAGACCGTATGAAGGCTCTTTCAACTCTTTTATCGAGAAATCATTAGCAGAAGCCCGCAATCATGATGTGTATCAAAGTCTATTATTTCAACTTGAATCACGCAAAGAACACGAACTCTCCCTAATCTCAAAGACAATCAGCAACCTCAGCTGCACGATTGAAAATTACAAGGATTATGATCAGCTGAAATATGATGCAGACCTTCTTTCTTCAAATGCACATCTGATAAAACAAGGGGATTCATCGGTCCGTATTCACGACTGGACAAGAGATTGTGATGTGACTGTTACTATAGACAGAAGTCTTTCAGCCGGAGCGAACATAAGTGCCTACTATGACAGATATCAGAAAGCAAAGGGTACTTATGAGAATGCAGTTTCGGAACTTGAGAGAATGAAGAAAGAATATGTGTCCGTAGAAGAGAAGTTCAACAATGCACTTCTTTCTTCCGACAACAGAGGAGCAGACATAAGAAGAATAAAATTCCTCCTTGAAAAACCCGAATCCGCGGGAAAAAATCACGAAGGTCCCGGAATCCGTTGTTTCAGCGGAGGTTTTGAAATAATTGCAGGAAGAAATGCAAAAGAAAACGATGAACTGCTCAGACATTATGCAAAGGGAAATGATATATGGATGCATACCAGAGACTTCCCCGGAGGTTATGTTTTCATAAAGTACAACAGAGGAAAAACCGTTCCTTTGGATGTTCTGCTGGATGCAGCAAATCTTGCAGTACTTTTTTCAAAGGGTAAAAATAATTCCTCAGTTGATTTATACTACACTCAGGTCAGATACTTAAGACGCGCCAAAAACGGTAAAACAGGTCTTGTTCTTCCCACGCAAGAAAAGAACCTTACAATAAGACCTGACAGAAAAAGAACGGCAAGATTGCTTCCGATTGGAGAAAAAAATGATATCCAGAGCTGAAATCGACATAATCTTCCCTGAAGATATGATAATTGAAAAGAAATACAATCCCAATCCGACAGTTCTTCCGCATTTTCAGAAAGTACCGTATTCATCCTACGAATTCTGCAAGGAACAGCTTGATTCGATTTTTTTTGAAATCGGGAACTGTCATCCGGAACATATTTTTGTTTTCGGACGGTTAAAACAGGGAAAAATCAACTTTGACGACCCTTTCAGAATATACACTGATAAAGATTGCCCTTTTGAAGATGAACTGCTTGAAAAAGATGATGAAGTCTGCAGTGAAGAATACTGTGCAGAAATACTTCTTCCTTACTGTGATGTATATTTTCCCGATGCACAAATCAACCAGTTCCTTGCCAATGATTTTTCACATCTGACGGAAAAATTCATAAATAAAATGAAAGAACAATATCCCGAATCACTGTTTTTTATTTCAGAGTTCAACCCAGCGGACATCTGAAAAACTTCTGAAGAAAGTCATCTGCCGCTTTGCATAGTGAACTGAATTCATTACAATCTGCTCTTTAACAGAATCCATGTCCAATTCATCAAGGGATAAACCATCCTGCATTGCAGAAAAAAACTCCTTATATCCTATGCCCTGCATACTCTGCCAATCAGATGATGCTCCCATATCAAGAAGTTTTCCGATTTCAGCAACAAGTCCTTCTTCAAACATCTGATCCACACGCTTTTCAATCCGCACTCTGAGTTGTTCTTTGTCGCGACAAAGACCGATTGCCTCAATTTTCATATTGTTCCTTATTGTGTCCGGAACTTTAAAATCCGATAAAGGCTTCCCGGAATACCTGTATACTTCAATAGCTCTTGAAATCCGATACGAATCATTGACATTGATTCTGCTTCCGGAAACTGGGTCTATCATGCAAAGGTATTCATGAGCTTTTTCAAGCCCTGCTTCGGCTATCCATTCTGCGACTTCTTTTCTGATTTCAGGGTCCGACTTCGGAGCATCCGAGAGTCCGAACATAAAATGTTTGAAGTAATATGCAGTACCTCCGCTGATTACGGGGATATTGCCGTTTTCCCTGATTTTTTTACAGGCATCATCTGCCAAAAAGATAAAATCAGCAACATTGAACTTTTCCCATGGATTGAGAATATCAATCAGATGATGCGGAATAATGCTTTGAGTCTTTGCGTCCGCTTTTGCGGAACCGATATCCAGACCTCTGTAAACCTGAACGGAATCAGCATTCACAACTTCATATCCGGACGAAAAAAGACTGCAGAGCAATTCTGTTTTGCCTACTGCAGTCGGTCCGAAGAGAAATACAACTTTTTCTTCTTTATTATTTTCCTGAAGGAGTATATTCAATTTCGTCGTTTAGAACTTTTGTAAGTACAGAAGATACAATCTTTTCCTTGTTTTCATCCAGCTGTTCAACAGCTTCCTTGTTACTTGCAACGATAGCAGCTTCTTTGATTGCCACACATGTCATTTCATATACATTTTTTTCTGTATCAATAAGCTTGTCTAATGGGATACTCAAGATTTGCCTCCTATATCAACGCGAGTAAGAATTGTATTCTATTTCCGGTTTTTTGTACAGTCACGAACAGCATCGGCTATAATTTCTGCTACTTGCTCAGGCGTTTTTCCTTCAGTATCGATTACAATATCTGCGACACTTGTATCGGAATTATCGATTCCGTATATTCTCCTGTACCTTGCACTGTCTTTTGCATCCCTGTCCTTAGTCTGTGCAAGTCTTTCGTCAAAAGAACCGCCCTCACGCTTTGTAATTCTGCGTACGCGTTCCTCGTCCGAAGCAAGCAAATACACTTTAAGATCTGCATCTTTCATATTCCATATAGCAAGTCTGGAACCCAGGATACTGTCTTTACTGTCAAGGGCCATTTTGACCATTCTGGAATCCAGTTCGCGGTCGATGCCATCATCTTTTTCAGCCATTGCACAGAATTCCCAAAAATCATAACCCTTTTCCTCTGCAAGTTGCCTGAAAGTAAAATTTACAACAGGGATACCGAGTTTTTCCGACAGTAGGTTACAAACTGTAGTATTACCGCATCCGCTTTTTCCGGAAATAGCTATTCTCATTCTATGTTCCTTATCTGTTCTCTGATATTCTCAAGACAGTCTTTCATATTTACGACTTCAAAATTCATTTCCACAATCTGACTTTTTGACCCTATCGTATTAATTTCCCTGTTCATTTCCTGACAGAGAAAATCCATTCTCTTTCCTACAGCCTCTTTGCTTTCAAGCAGTCTTTTGAATTCTTCAATATGAGCAGAAAGCCGAACGATTTCCTCATTTACAGTATATCTTACCAACATAACTGCAATTTCCGTGAGAATTCTGTTTTCATCATATTCCTGATTTCCCAACATTTCGTTGATTCTGTTTGTAAGATTCTCTTTTATTATCTTCTCCAGCTGACCTGCGTTTTTTCTGACGACTTTCAAAGATTTCTCAATACTCTGTATCTTTGTCTTCAAATCATCGTGTGTGACAAGTCCTTCGCGTTCCTTTGCCAGAACAAACTGTTCCATTACTTTTGAACTGCAATTGTCCAAAGCCATCCTGTATTTCCCGACACCATCTGAATTTAACGCAGAAAGAACACCCTCGCCTTTCATAATATCACCGAGTTCTGCATGCACATCAAGATTATTATTCCTGCATATTTCCAGAATCTTCACAGCAGCTTTTGCATAAGCATCTGCAGCAAATTCATCTACATATATTTCATTATTGCATTTCTTGTTTTTTATTTTTATTCCGATATCGATATGACCGCGCTGTGCATACTGTTTGATAATATCGGTTATTTCCTGTTCATAGGCAGAAAGAGAAGGAGGGGCAAAATAGGATATTTCAAGAAATCTGTTATTGTAAGACTTCAGTTCCATCGTCATTAAGAAATCATCACATTCATATTCGGCATAGCCGTAACCTGTCATACTTTTCATATCCGTTCCCCATCAAATCAAAAAAGCAAAATCAATACCGATTCTGTATATATCTTTCCAATCCTTCACAGGCATTTCATATACTATTCCAAGATCGAAGTTTTCAAGTCTCGCACCTAAACCTATACTCTGCCAGCCTTCATCAAGCTTTTCAAATAAAGCCTGATATCCGAACCTCAATTCCACGGTATAATCTCTGGAAAGCTGAAAACCTATACCTGCACCGGCATTCAGAGTTCCCTTATCATCAAATACATTCCGGCCTTCGATTCCTGCTGAAAAAATCCATGTATTCAGCCTGCCGCGTTTTCTGTATCTGTCCCTATTGTAGTATAGACCGAAACATACCGTATCAACGGCGTATTCAAATGACAATTCATCCTGACCTCCTTCGTAAGACAGAATTTTGTCGGATTTTGCCGAAAGCGAAAAGCCTGAAACATTATACATAATTCCGAACCGTATGTTGACGAATTCACTGTTGCCCAATCTCGTATGCTCAGCTAAAAGTGCATTGGAAATAAAATCTCCTAAGGCTTTTTTTCTGTCTATTTCAATATTCGGGTTATGAGAACTGGAGCCGCTGTAAACTGCACCTCCGAGAGCAAAATTCTTAAAACCGTATGCAGCAGACAAAGCTATGTCAAATCTTCTGAAACCCGTATAGCTTCTTATATCGGAATCTGAAACCTGCATATCTGAAACATACAGATTGCCACCCAAACCCAAAGCAACGGCTTTTCCTATGAAAAGACCTCTGAAATTCAATTCCGGTTTTTCTATTACCATAGAGGTACCGGAATCATGATTGTCATATACTGAAGTCTGAAAAACAAATTTCTGTTTCTGATTATAGAAATGGATACTTGCAGGATTTGAAAAAAATGA
>JAZLEZ010000058.1:0-11467 GCA_045615505.1 Sphaerochaetaceae bacterium
TTATCGCTTTAATGTGCTAAAGTGCTAAACAACTCAAGCAGAGCTATAATTATAATTAAGGAGATTATATATTATGAAAAAAACATTATCAGTTTTATTAATTGCAGTAATCTGCAGTTTTGCAGTATTTGCTGCCGGCAAGAAAGAATCATTTGATTCAGATAAAGCTTATGTCATCAACAAAGGTACACTTGTTGTAGGAATTACTGATTTTGCACCTATGGATTATATGGAAGGTGGAAAATGGGTCGGCTTTGATGCTGATTTAGCCAATGCATTTGCGGAAGAACTTGGTGTAAAATGCGAATTCATCGAAATCGATTGGGATTCAAAAACAATGGAACTTGAAAACAAGACAATCGATGTAGTATGGAACGGAATGACACTCACAGACGGAGTTAAAGCAGCTATGGAAACATCCAATCCTTATTGTAACAATGCTCAGATCATTGTAGTAAACAGCAATTTGGCATCTAAAATCAAATCAGCTGAAGATGCTAAAGAGCTACAATTTGCAGTAGAATCCGGGTCTGCAGGACAGGAAGTTGCACAGTCAATCGGATACAAATTCACAGCAGTCTCAACTCAGCAGGATGCTGTAATGGAAGTTGCAGCCGGAACATCACAAGCTTGTATTATTGATTCACTTATGGCAGCTGCTATGGTCGGTCCGGGAACAAGCTATCCTAACCTTACATATACAGTCGGTCTTACGGAAGAAGAATACGGTGCAGGTTTCAGAAAAGGTTCTGATTTAGCTTCTGCTCTTAATGACTTCTTCAAGAAATCATATAATGACGGAACAATGATGAAAATAGCTGAAAAATACGGTACGCAGGCTTCTGTTATTCCTCAGTAATCGGAGAAATCGATGATTAACGAAGTAATGCTCCAACTGACAGTCGGATTCTGGAAAACAATTCAGGTTTTCTTTCTGACATTGGTTGGGGCAATTCCGCTTGGCTTGATAATAACATTCGGGTCCATGAGCCGGTTCAAGCCATTGAAAACAATTGTTAAACTTATTGTCTGGATTGTGAGAGGTACTCCTCTCATGCTCCAGCTGATTGTTATTTACTACGGTCCGGGTCTTATATTCGGAACTAACATATGGGGTATGGGAACGAAAGGCCGTTTTATTGCTGTAATAGTAGCTTTCATATTCAACTATTCATGTTATTTTTCAGAAATTTACAGAGGTGGAATTGAAAGTATAAGTCAGGGACAATATGAAGCCGGACAAGTCTTGGGTCTAACGAAAAGACAGGTCTTTTACAAAGTTGTTCTTTTACAGGTTATCAAAAGAATAGTTCCCCCTATGGGAAATGAAATAATTACTTTGGTCAAAGATACATCAATCGCACGAGTTGTAGCCGTATATGAAATCATCTGGATGGGGCAATCATTCATTAAATCAAACGGTATAATCTGGCCTCTCTTTACAACTGGTGCTTATTACCTGATATTCAGTGGATTATTGACAATTCTTCTTTCAAAAATTGAAAAGAAACTTGATTATTTCAAGTAGGATTTGTTATGGCATTTTTAGAAGTAAACAATATACATAAATCTTTCAGAAACACATCAGTATTAAAAGGCGTAAGCTTTTCTCTAAATAAAGGAGAAGTTCTGGCAATAATAGGGTCTTCCGGAGGTGGAAAAACAACCCTACTCAGGTGTATAAACTTTCTTGAAACACCTGAAGAAGGAACAATTACAATTAACGGTGAAAAGATATTCGATGCAAAGAACAAGAATATGGACTCTGAGATTATAAGAAGAAACCGATTGAAATTAGGATTGGTATTTCAGCAGTTCAATCTTTTCCCTCAATATACTGCATTGGAAAATCTGAAACTTGCACCAAGATTATTGAACAAATTCAACTCAGAAGATGATTTAAAAGATAAAGCAATTCAAATTCTGAAAAAAGTAGGACTTGAAGAAAAGGCAGACAGTTATCCTTGCCAGTTATCAGGCGGACAGCAACAACGAGTTGCAATAGCCAGAGCACTGATGATGGAACCGGATATTCTATGCTTTGACGAACCGACATCTGCTCTGGATCCTGAACTCACAGGAGAAGTGTTGAAAGTAATCAGAAGTCTGAAATCAAAAGACAGTACTATGATTATTGTTACCCATGAAATGCAATTTGCAAAAGATATTGCAGACAAAGTCATATTTCTGGATCAGGGACAGATAGCAGTCGAAGGAAGCAGTTCTGAAGTATTCAGTTCCAAATCCAAAAGAATTAAATCATTTCTTGGGAAGTATTCAGAATAAAAATACTAAACGGAAAACAGCAGTTCCTCTATGGTTGGGAACGGCCAGTAATTCCGGCTCATATTGACTTCAAGATTCCCTGAAATATCTCTGATTTTATTCATAAGAGGAATAATACTGTTGCTGTAGAATAAAGCACTTTCGTTTAAATCTGTAATATTCTTGGCTTTTTCGGAAAGAGTTCTGAGTTCATTTCCGCAGTCAAGCAACATATTGATATACCTCTGAACTTTTTCAAGCTGTTTTGTTTCAGCAAGAGTATCGATTGAAATCGATACTTTTTTCTTATCTGATATACATCTTGCAACAGCTCCGGAAAATTCTATAGCTGACGGAATTATCTGTGTAAACAGCATTTCCATAAGAACATTTGCCTCAATATTTACGGTCTTACTATAATTATTGAGGATAATGGAAGTACGACTTTCCAATTCATGTTTGGTAAAAATACCGAAGTCTTCGAATAATTTTACATTTTTATCTTCAAGTAGGGCATTTGCTGCATAAGCAGTGCTCTTATAATATTTCAGACCACGATTTTTTGCTTCTTCAATCCATTCTTCTGAATAGTTATTTCCATTGAATACAATACGCTTATGTTGCTCGTAAGTATTTTTTACAAGACGAGTTACATCTAAATCAAAGTTTGATGAATTCTCAAGTATATCGGCAAATTGACTCAAAGATTCAGCTACAGCAGTATTGATTACAACATTCGGTTCTGAAGCATTTAACTGAGAACCGAGCATTCTGAACTCAAATTTTGAGCCTGTAAAAGCAACGGGACTTGTTCTGTTTCTGTCAGAACCGTCTTTAGGGAGATTGGGAAGAACATGAACACCGAATCCTATTTCTTCTTTTTTTCTCTTTGTGTCCGAACCCGGAGTAATTGATTCAAACAAATTCGTAAGATCATCGCCAAGGTAAATACTGACAACCGCAGGTGGAGCCTCGGATCCGCCGAGACGGCAATCATTGGAAGGACTGGATGAAACGCAACTTAAAAGGTCATGATATTCATCAACAGCCTTAATTACTGCACAGGTCAAAAGAAGAAACAAAGAATTCTGTTTGAAGGTCTCTCCCGGCTCAAAAAGATTCATGCCGGTATCCGTTGTCAGAGACCAGTTATTATGTTTTCCGCTTCCGTTTATTCCCTCAAAAGGTTTTTCATGGAGAATACAGGCAAGATTCATTGAATCGGCAACTTTCTTCATTTCCTCCATTATTACAAGATTTCTGTCAACTGATAGATTTACAGTTGAGAATATTGAAGCCAATTCATGCTGTGCAGGCGCTGTTTCGTTATGTTCAGTCTTTGCAGGTATGCCGTATTTCCAAAGAATCTCATTAAGAGCCTTCATATATTCATTGATGCGGGGTTTTATTGCTCCGAAATAATGATCATCCAATTCCTGCCCCTTGGATGATTTTGCACCTACAAGAGTCCTTCCGCAAAATTGAAGATCTTTTCTCTTTAGAAAAAGGTTCTTATCAATCAGAAAATACTCCTGTTCAAGACCCACATTGGCACTGACATGTTCAACTGATTTAAAACCGAATAATTTCAGTATTCTGAGTGCCTGAGTGTTCAGTACTTCCATTGATTTTAATAAAGGAGTCTTTTTATCAAGTACTTCCCCTCCGTAAGAACAGAATGCTGTAGGAATGCAAAGTGTTTTCTCTTTGATGAAAGCAAAACTGGTCGGATCCCATGCAGTATAACCTCTTGCCTCAAATGTTGCCCTGAGACCTCCGGAAGGAAAAGATGATGCATCAGGCTCCCCTTTTATCAGCTCTTTTCCGGAAAAAGCAAGAATCATAGTACCGTCTTTTTGAGTGGAAATAAAACTATCATGTTTCTCTGCAGTGAGACCTGTCATTGGCTGGAACCAGTGAGTATAATGAGTTGCTCCGTTTTCTATAGCCCAGTCTTTCATTGCATTTGCAACAACATTGGCTATGTTTATATCAATATCATGTCCGAGTCTGATTGTATCTTTCAGGAGATTGTATGTTTCAGAAGGTAATCTCTGTTTCATAACCTTATCATCAAATACCAAAGAACCGTAAATTTCTGTCAAATCCATAAAATACTCCATATATGTTTACTTTCTTTTAGGTTAGTATAAAACTTTTGTAAAAAATTAAGAATACATTACCGTTAGAAATTTATTAAATTATGCTAAAAATATAATTGCATCATATCATGTGATTACTTATCTTTTATTATGTTTCATTATACAATACGATAATCTGTAATTTATTTTATAATATTTCCCTTTAATAATATGTTTTTTTTAATCAATTAAGTCATAATAGCGTTACACGGAGGAAATAATCATGAAGAAAATAACATCAGTTCTTATTATTTCAGTACTAGTAATCTCCAGCATCTGTTTTATCAGTTGCTCAAAGAATGATTCTGCAACAGAATCATCAAAAAAAGTTGAAACTTCTTTTCTGAGTATGGCTACAGGCGGTACTGGCGGTACATATTATGCTTTGGGTGCTGACCTTGCAAACATGTTCAGTAAGATTGTTGAAAATGTTGAATGTACAGCTTCCATCGGAAACGGAAGTGCTTCCAACATCAGAGAACTTGCATCAGGTGATGCAGATCTTGCTTTCTCACAGAATGATGTAGCAACTTATGCATGGAAAGGAATCGAATCCTTCCAAGGTGAACAGATTCAGGCTTTCGGGGTAATCGGAAATCTCTATCCTGAAGTAGTTCAGGCTGCCTTCTGTGACAACACCGGAATTACCTCAATCAATGATTTCAAAGGAAGAAGAATTTCTATCGGTGCAGCAGGCAGCGGAGTATATCAGTCTGTTCTCGATTTCCTTGCAGCAAACAATATGACACTCAATGATATTGATCCTCAATACCTTTCATTTGCAGAAAGTGCTGATGCTATCAAGAACGGTCAGATTGATGCAGCTTTTGTAACAGCAGGTATTCCCAACCCGTCAATACAGGATCTTGCAGCAACAAGAGATATTGAGATGCTTTCACTTTCTGATGAGGCAATAAAATCTCTTTGTGCTTCAAAACCTTATGTTCCGTACACAATCAAGGCCGGAACTTATAAAAATCAGGATAAAGATGCAAATACAGTAGCTATCAATGCACTTCTTCTTGCAGCAAAAGAACTTGATGAAGATATTGTTTACAACCTGACTAAAGCTATTTACGAATCTACAAGTGTTCTGACACATGACAAGGCAAATGATATTTCAATAAATACTGCACTTGATGGTTTTGATCTTACAATGCTCCATCCGGGTGCAGCAAAATATTATAAAGAAAAAGGTCTTATTAAATAAAAATTATGGCAGATACCATTTCCAAAGAAGAACTCCAGCAGGTACTGGAAAAATATGACAAAGATTCTTCAACAAGAATATTTACAGATTGCAGAAAGACAATTCTTTCTGCAATCTGCGTTGTTTTCTCAATTATCCAGCTTTATGCTGCATTTACAGGAAGAATTCCGAATACACAGCTCAGACCTTTACATCTGAGTTTTGTAATGACATTGGCATATCTTCTCTATCCGGCTTCAAAATCACTGAAGAAAAACAAACTTCCTTGGTATGATGTTGTTTTGGCATTTCTTTCAATGGCTTGCTGTCTTTATATAGCGGTACAGCATATTGAAATTGCAAACAGATACGGAAAAGTTTTTCAACCCGGTCAGGCAGGATATTCAATATATGTTACGGATCTGATAGTAGGAGCATTGCTTATTCTGCTTCTGACTGAAATATGCAGAAGAGTTGTAGGCTACCCTATTTTGTGTGTTGCAACAGTATTTGTCTTATACGGGCTGTTTGCAAATCATTTTCCTGGATTTCTTGCCAGAAAGGCTATAAAACTTACTAAAGTAATTACAACACTCGTTTACAGTACGGAAGGAATTATGGGTACACCGCTTGGAGCTTCTGCTTCGTTTATCTTCCTTTTTGTTCTGTTCGGGTCATTTCTTGATGCTACAAAAGTAGGACAATTCTTCATTGATTTTGCTAATTCAATTGCAGGCTCAAGAAGAGGCGGTCCTGCAAAAGTAAGCGTTCTTTCAAGTGCTTTGATGGGAACAGTATCCGGTTCTTCAGTTGCAAATACCGTGGGAACAGGTTCCTTTACAATTCCGATGATGAAAAAACTCGGATACCGCGGTGAATTTGCCGGTGCAGTTGAAGCTGCAGCATCTACAGGCGGACAGATTATGCCTCCTGTAATGGGCGCAGCAGCATTCCTTATGGCAGAATCTGTAGGTGTAAGCTATACGGAAGTTGTAAAAGCAGCTGTTATACCTGCAATACTGTATTTTACAGGTATTTGGATTATCATTGATTTGGAAGCAAGAAAATACAATCTGAAAGGGCTGGACAAAAAAAATCTTCCTGTGTTTAAAGAAATATTCGTAAACCAAGGATACCTTATAATTCCGCTTATTGTCATAATTTATTTTCTCTGTTCGGGATACACACCTATTTATTCTGCTCTTATCGGTATCATGACAAGTGTTTTATGCGGTCTTGCCAGAAGAATTCATGCAACTGTTGCAAAAAATAAAAACGGTAAAATCATTTATGAGCAGACTGATGAAAACATCAAGCAGGTTTTCAAAAGCTTTGGTAATGATATCATTTCTTCTCTTGAGAACGGTGCTAAAAGTGTAATTAGTGTTGCAATTGCCTGCGCAGTTGCAGGAATCATTGTAGGAATGATTACCCTTACAGGTCTTGGACAGAAACTTGGTAACGGTCTGATTGATCTTGCAAACGGTAGTAAACTGTTTACACTTTTGCTTACCATGCTTGCCTCAATCATTCTGGGCATGGGTGTTCCTACTACTGCAAATTATCTTATAACTTCAACCGTTATGGCTCCTGCAGTAATGAAAATAATGGGCTGTAATATGCTTACTGCTCATATGTTCACATTCTACTTCGGAATAGTTGCAGACATTACTCCTCCTGTAGCACTTGCAGCTATGGCCGGAAGTGCAATAGCAAAATCCGATCCTATGAAAACTGGTGTAAATGCAGTAAAGCTTGCAATAGCAGCATTTATTATTCCTTATATGTTTGTATTTAACGAAAAAATGCTCATGATTGATGCAACAGGATTTGATGTAGTAAGAATTGCACTTACAGCAGTAATAGGAATGTTCGGAATAGGAATGGCTCTTGAAGGATTCTTCAAAACAAAGTGTTCAATTATAGAGATAATACTTGCTGGTGTCGGAGGTCTTCTTCTGATAGAAGCAGGTCTTGTGACAGATATAATAGGAATACTGCTTGTAATCTGTGTTGTTTTATTCAACAGAAAAAAAGCTAAGAAATTTTCAACAAATGATTGACAGTACTGTCAAATTTATCAGCAAAAGCCTTCACATCTGAGAGCTTTTGTTTTTTTTGTTCATTTGAAAATACTCCCCAAGTTCTGAGTTCGGCATTTACGGCTCTGTCAGATAATCTGCTTTTTATATCTTGTCTTGAATACTGCCCTCCCCGATCATCAAGTACTGTACAGTTTTTTTCAAGAAGCCGT
The DNA here is from genome assembly GCA_045615505.1 of Sphaerochaetaceae bacterium. Taxonomy (GTDB): domain Bacteria; phylum Spirochaetota; class Spirochaetia; order Sphaerochaetales; family Sphaerochaetaceae; genus JAZLEZ01. The sequence goes on from JAZLEZ010000058.1 coordinate 7,850, forward strand.
GAGGCAAGAGGAATATCATGAGTGACGCAAAGAGACCCTGATAAAGCATTTTCCACTATATAATCATCAGCCCTGTTTTCACCGCTTTCGACAATTATCATTTTTATCTGCGACTTCAATTGTTTATCATTTTTTTCTGTCCGTATTCTGTGAGTGTCTTCTGCAATGAACTGTTTGACATCAGGCAATGATCTGTCTGCAACAAAATAAGCAGCCGTATTCAAACGTACAGCTGCTTTAAGAATAATTGCTCTGAGATTTTTAGGTATTGAATCTGCATCTACCCAAATATCAAATTTCAATTAGCATGCTCCAATTTAAGTGTTTTTGTACTCTGATCACATACCTCGGCAGGTCCGAAGTATTGGATTGCCCCCGGATATGTATAACAAGTGTTCTCTGCCCACTTGTCCCTGTTCCCGTTAAAATACTTAAAAGGATTGCCGTTCAAATCAACAAGAGCTTTTTTTATTACAGGCTTTTTTTCTCCGTGTCGCTGTTCCATATTCATCATCATTGTAATAGGAATACCTCCTGCCTGCCATTTTTCTGCAGGTTCAGAAAGGTTTGTAACACTGGACAGATAGCCTGTTAAACCGGCTGAAAGCAACATGTAAGCATTATATCCGAGACTGTAACAGTAGTCGGCATCAAAATTGGAAGGGAAAGCACAACGGCCCTCATAACCGAAGAAATGATGCTGAGTACTGAATTTACCATTGAATTTACCTTCTTTTTTAAGCTGAGCAAGACGTTTTCGTACTGTTTCAATAAGAAGATTTTCTGTTTCTATCAAACTTACCTGTACATTTCCATGAGGATCACGGTCCAAAAGAAGTTGGGCTTCTATTGACTGAGGAAGACTGTTGAATACCTTTTTTGATGCATCTGTAAGCTTATCTTCGACAAAAGCAATTTTTGAAGGAGTTGATGACAATGCACCGAATTCTGCTTCATAGGTAGCAACAATATCGTTTATTTCTGAAATAAGTACCTTTAGAGAAGGAACAAATTCGATGAGACCTTCAGGAACAAGACATACACCGAAGTTGTTACCGTTTGCGGAACGCTTTGTAACAATATCAGCAATATAATTGGTGAGATCTTCAATACTCTGATTTTTTTTCTCTACTTCTTCACCGATAAGACAGATATTCGGTTGTGTCTGAATAGCACACTCAAGTGCAATATGGCTTGCACTTCTACCCATAAGACGAATAAAGTGCCAGTATTTTCTTGCACTGTTGGCATCTCTTTCAATATTTCCTATAAGTTCACTGTATGTCTTACAGGCAGTATCAAATCCGAAAGATGTTTCAATACTCTCGTTTTTTAAGTCTCCGTCAATCGTCTTAGGACATCCTACTACACAGATATTTTCGCCATGGGCTTTGAAATATTCTGCAAGAACTGCTGCATTCGTATTGGAATCATCTCCGCCGATAATGACAATGGCATTGAGGTCATGTTTATGACACACTTTTGAACAGATTTCAAACTGTTCTTCGGTTTCAAGTTTTGTTCTGCCGCTTTGAATCATATCAAATCCGCCGGTATTTCTGTACTCATTTACCAATTCATCAGACATAAGTATATATCTGTCTTCAAGAATACCGCTGGGACCGCCGCAAAAACCATAAAGCCGGTTTGCTTTATTAGCCTTCATAAGTGCATCGTACAGTCCGCAGATTACATTATGACCGCCGGGAGCCTGACCACCGGAAAGTATGACACCGACATTGAATGTTTTGGATACATTTTCATTTGTACCTTTGACGAAACTTACTTTCTCAAGACCATATGTGTTAGGGAAAAGCTTCTTCAATTCTTCCCTGTCCGACTGAGACTGAGTCTTTTCTCCTTTGGACACCTCTATCTCCGAAATATTCTCTCTTAGAATTAAAGGCAATTTCGGATTGTACTGGTATCTGGCAATCTGCAATGATGATTTTTCCATTTTTTCCTCTTACATTAAAATTATATTGTTTTCAGAAGCAATTTTCTTATCTTCCTCAGGCCAAACCGATGACTGAACTTCTCCGACATGTGCTTTATGAAGCAGCAGCATACACAATCTGCTCTGGCCTATTCCTCCGCCTATTGTCTGAGGGTATTCTCCGTTCAGAAGCCTTTTGTGCCAGTAAAGTTCTTTTCTTTCTTCTTTTCCGCTTTCCTTAAGTTGTGAAATGAGTACTTCTTTGTTTACTCTTATTCCCATTGACGAAAGTTCAAGCGAATCTTTTCTGACAGTGTCCCAGACAATTAAATCTCCGTTAAGGTTCCAATCGTCATAATCAGGAGCTCTCATGCCGTGTTTGACTCCGTCTGAAAGCTTATGGCCTATTCCGATAACAAAAATTGCACCGTATTTTTCAGCCGCAGTGTTTTCCCTTTCCTCAGGAGTCATTTCAGGATATGTATCACACAGCTCCTGAGATGTAATGAAAGTTACTTTTTCCGGTAATGTCGGAATACATACAGGATAGTTTTCATAAACCAGGAATTCCGTTCTCTTTATGGCCTGATATATTTTTTTTACAACCTTTTTAAGAAAATCAGCATTTCTGTCTTTTTCACCTATTACAGCTTCCCAATCCCACTGATCAACATAAATTGAATGTTTATTATCTATATCGTCATCAGGTCTGATGGCATTCATATCAGTATAAAGCCCCGTACCTTTTGCATACCCGTGATCTGCAAGTACCATCCTTTTCCATTTTGCAAGAGACTGAACAATTTCCATCTTCTGATTGTTCATATTTCCGACTTCAAATCTTACAGGTCTTTCAACGCCGCTCAAATCATCGTTAATACCGCTTCCGACAGGCACAAAAAGTGTTGAGGTTACTCTGGAAAGTTTAAGTTCTGAAGACAGTTCCCTTTCAAATGTATCTTTGACAAATTTGATTGCTCTTTCAGTCAGTTTCTGATCAAGCAACATTTTATATCCCCTCGGTACTGTAATACTCATTCTTTTCCTCATATATTTGAAACCATTATAGTAATTATGATAGAATTTGGCAAAGAGGTACAAAGATGGAATGTAATAAAAATAAAGTTATAAATACACGGATTTCAAAAACAATTGAAAACCTTAAAAAAAACAATATGAACGCAGTATATGTTCCCACAAAAGTTGAAGCATTGGCCTTGCTGAAAACGCTTTTGAAAGGAGGAGAAACAATAGCTGTAGGCGGTTCTGTAACATTAAACGAAACCGGAGCTCTGGATTACATCAGAAACGGCAAATTCAACTTCATAGACAGGTATGACAAAACAGCCTCGCGCGAAGAAATCCTGAAACGCCTTAAAGAAGGTCTTACTGCTGACACCTTTATTATGAGTACAAATGCAATTACAGAAGGCGGTTACCTGTACAATGTTGACGGAAGCGGGAACAGAGTGGCACCTTTGATTTACGGACCTGACCGGGTGATAATTCTGGCAGGATACAATAAAATCGTTCCTACCCTGAGAGATGCCGTGGAAAGAGTTAAAAACATGAGCGCACCTGCAAACTGCATCAGACTTGACTGTGACACATACTGTGAAAAAAACGGAAAATGCATCAGAAATATATGTGATGGAGATGAACTTATGGCAATTCCTGCAGGC
>JAZLEZ010000059.1:0-16076 GCA_045615505.1 Sphaerochaetaceae bacterium
AACTGCAGATGAAACAGCTTTTTGCAGAAATTGAAAAGAGCGGAAAGTCAATTGATGAAGTTATCAGATTTGTTAAGAATTCTAAGGGTTAAGCCTCAAAAAGGACGTTTGAGTAATAAAATTTCAGGAAGTTGAGGTTAATTTTTCCTCCGATTTATTTTTTATAAGGATATAGCTGTAAAATAAAAAAACATATGTTTTTGAAAACAGTTTTTTGTGATATACTTCTAGTATATACCGAATACACGGAAGAGTGGGAAAATCAAATGTCACGAAAAAAAACAATAACCGGTGAAAGCATTATAAATGAAGGATTCAGAATAATAAAACAGGAAGGTCTGGATTGTCTCAATGCAAGACATCTGGCAGAGGAAATGGGAATAACCACTACGCCTATTTTTACAAACTTCGGTTCAATGGAAAATCTTCAGACAGCAATCCGAACAAAAGCAAAAAAAGAATGTGAAACATACCTTCTGCAAGCTTTGGATTACCCTATGGTATTCAAAGAATTCGGAATGCGGTTTCTCAGTTTGGCAATAGATAATCCCAATGTTTTCAAATTTGTTTTTTTGAAGCCTTTTTTACTTGATGATATGAAAGAAGAACAAAAAGAAGATTTTCACAGTGTCTTCAAACCGATTATTGATGCAATAAGGAATCCGTACAATCTCAACGAAGATGGTATTTCTGAACTTATTCATATTCTTGTTACTTTTACATTAGGACTTGCAATGACATATATTGTAGGGAAAAAGAAACCCTCCGAAGCTGCCTACGGAATAATGTTGTCACATCTGTTTGATGCTTCTTGCGAATACATTACAAAACATCAAAACATTGTGTCCGAAGAAGGATTCAAGACACTGCTGAAGGAATACCTGAATTCACAGCAAGCCTCGGATTGCATTCTGTCGTTGTAGTCAATCGGTATTTTCGGTATGATTTAAACATAAGAAAAAGCGTTTCCGGAGTATATAATGGGTGAAAGAAGAACGATTTTACAACGATTCAGAGTAAGGCTTGCCGTTATTGTTGCCATAGCATTGACAGCCTCTACACTTTTTATTTTCGTGCTTAATTCCGTCATCAATATGAGAAATTACACTTATATTATTGAATCCACTCTGAACGATATTGAAAAAGATATCGCCGATACCAGTGATATCAATATGCTTGCAAAAACGCGTATGATTAAATCAAAGGTAGTCCCGATTCTTCAGGCCCATTCCTTCGACGACGGAAAAGGAATAAACGAGGCTCTATGTACCTTACTCAAGGATGAAGAGCTAAGTGAAGTTTCTGTAGTCAATACCGATAATATCGTTATTTTCAGCAACAAGAAAGAATATGTGGGTTTTGATATGAGCTCAAACGAGTATTCAGGTGCTTTCGGACAACTGAATCACGGAGCAACTGAAATAGTGCAACCTTTGAGGCCCAATGCATATAAGGGACTTGGGGACTATGACCAATACAACAAGTATGCCGGTGTTCCGCTTGAGGGAGTCGGTTATCTTCAGATTGCCATTGATACTCAGCTTTTTCAGAAGCTTATTGATGAAAAAGTAAGCTACATTGCAGCAAACCGTCACATAGGTCAATCAGGTTTTGTAATTATCTCCAACGGACAAAATCAGATTGTCTCCTATGCAGGAAAAGATTCCGCTTTGTTCTACAGGAAATCTCTGAACAGTATAGGAATGAACTTTGACAAGAAAAATGATCTGAAGAAGGCTTTAATCTGCAAAATAAATGATGTCAGGCATCTGGCTGTAATCAGAAATGTTGAAGGGTACTATATCATCGGTACTGTACCTATGCATGAAGTGCAATCTTTCCGCAATCGTGCCGCTTCGATGAATGCCGTTACGGAATTGATTATTTTCATTCTGATGTTTTCCCTTATCAGCAAGATGATAAACAGCATTATCATATCAAAAATACATAACATCAACCGGAGTCTTGAACAGATAATACAGGGAATGCTTGATACTAAGATAAACGAGTATTCCACAGAAGAATTCGCCCATCTTTCGGACGATATCAATTCTACCGTTTCTTCGTTGAAAGACTATATGAACAGAGAGCAGGAAAAAATCAAACAGGAACTGGAATTTGCAAAAAGCATACAGTTAAGCGTTCTTCCGAAGCTCAATGCGGTTGACCGATACAGTCAGATGTATGAATTGTATGCAACAATGCATACTGCAAAGGAAGTCGGCGGTGATTTTTATGATTTCTATATGGTTGATGAATCTCACCTTGCATTTCTTATTGCAGATGTGTCTGGGAAAGGTGTTCCTGCAGCAATGTTTATGATGACCTGCAAAACCATGCTTAAAAATCTTGTTGATTCCGGATTAAGTCTTGGTGAGGCTTTTACAAAGGCCAATGAAGAATTATGTGAAAGTAACGATGCGGGAATGTTCGTAACGGTATGGATGGGAGAGCTTGACCTCAAAACCGGTAATCTGGAATTCATAAATGCCGGTCATAATCACCCTCTGATTTACAACGATGAAGGATGTTTTGAGTATCTTAAATGTAAATCATCTCTGGTTCTTGCCGGAATGGAAGGTCTGAAGTATAAGGTTCAGAAAACCAAACTCAAGCCCGGGGATAAAATATTCCTTTACACAGACGGTGTTACCGAGGCAAATGATCCCAATCAACAGCTTTTCGGCGAAGAAAGGTTGCTTGAGTACATGAACAGTGTCAAAGATAAGCCTATTAAAGACATACTGTACGGGGTGAAGGATACTATCGATGAATTTGCAAAAGAAGCCGAGCAATTTGATGACATTACTATGATAGGGTTGAAATACAAAGGTTTTTTGTAGGGGAATGTAACATTTTTGCCAAAAATTCTGAAAAACTGATTAAAAAAATAATCAGTAAAATGCAAAAACGGAAATTTCCGATTATTCTTGTGTCACGCATTAATGGTCAGACTTCAATCCGGCGCCGCACATTGTAATCAAGCTGTCAGAAGTTTTCCCGTGAAGCTCACAATAATGCAGGTAAGCAGCATAGTTTGCAGCAGTTGTATGCTCGCAGTATATGCCCTGTTTTGCCAAAGCATCTCTTGCAGGAAGAATCATTTCTTCAGGAATTTCAACTATGTCTATATTGTACTTATACATTTTTCCCAGAATTTCCTCGCCTCTCATGGGCTGCCCTATGGCAATCCCTTCTGCCAGAGTAAGTGAAACAGGAACCCGAGCAGGGTACTTCATCCCGAGTTCTCTTGCTTTTACAAATGGGGCACATCTTGAACTCTGGATGGCAATTATATTGGGCATTTTATCAATACACTTACTTGCAAGAAGATGCTCCAACCCTAAAACCACGCCCAGAAAAAGAGTTCCGTTTCCGAGAGGAACGAAGATGTTGTCAGGAATTCTGTGAAGCTGTTCATAGACTTCATAAATGTAGGTTTTTGTGCCTTCGTAGAAAAATGGATTGTAAACATGGTTTGCATAGTATTTCCCTTGTGAAGATACTTTTTCCCTGCATACATCCGCACAGAAATCACGGGAACCCTCTACAACATTTACTTTTGCCCCATGGGCTTTAATCATATCGATTTTTTTCGGAGAAGTGCCTTGAGGAACGAATATTTCACATTCGATTCCGGTACGACCGCAGTATGCTGCAACACTGTTTCCGGCATTTCCGCTGGAGTCCTGTACAACGGAATCAACACCAATTGCCTTGCAGTGAGAAATCAGTACGGCAGCCCCTCTGTCCTTGAATGATAAAGTGGGCATAAAATAATCCATTTTAAGCAGTACATCCTCATCATATTTTACAATGGGAGTCATTCCTTCTCCGAGAGTAACTGATTTCCAGACATCTCCGTCCAGAGGCATAAATGCACGGTATCTGAAAATACTCCACTCACTTCTGTCAATAAGCTTCTCATCAAAGGCGGGAATTGTATAATTCAATTTCCACAGACCTCCGCATTCACACTTAGGCTGACGGGTATCAACATCAATCTTTTTTCCGCATTTATTGCAAATAAATTCTGCTTTCATAATTTCCTCCGGCCAATAATGCGCAAAGTCTTCTGTCACGAAAATACAAATACAAGATTTATAAAGGCAGTTTTTTAAAGTACCTCTACACCTGATTTATTAAAGTTCGTTTTGCAAGTTGCTCCAATAATCTGATCAAGAGCCTCTTCGAGAGTATTTTTATTCATATCTCTTCCGATGACGCATAATCTGATTATGCGGTCTCCCACTTCCGGATCCCAATCTTTAAGTACTCCCGGATTTGCTGCAATTATTTTTTTCTGCTCGGCTGAAGGAGCACAGGCAATCCATTTCCCGTATGGAGTACAGTACAGTTGTCTTCCTGATGTTTCAAAAAGATAGGCCATATCAGGTTCATCGCTGAACCAGCAGACTCCCTTGCTTCTTATGATATTCTGAGGCCAGTTTTTTACGAATTTCCTTAATGATGAACGGTTGAAAGGACGCCTTCTTGTGTAGATGAAAGTTCCGATTCCGTATTCATCTTCATCCGAGTCTTCTTCTCTATGAACATGGTGATGCCCATCAAGTTCATCGTCATCGTCGTCATCATTCTCAGCTTCTTCCAAAGCTTTGCACCATCCGGCGGAGGTATATACTTTCTCAAAATCAAAGGAAGAAGTTGAAAGAATGTCTGTAACATCAACTTTTCCGTGATCCGTTTCAATTATTTTAACACCGGGGTGCAGAGCCTCGATGACCTTCCTGACTCTTCTGAACTGGTCCTCTGTTACAAGGTCCTTTTTGTTGATGACAAGAGTTGAACAGAATTCAATCTGTTGAATGAGAAGACTTTCAATATCTTCTTCCTTAATCTGTTCTTTTCTGAGAAGACTGTCTCCGCCGGCAAATTCATCAACCAAACGGGACGCATCTACAACTCCCACTACATTATCAAGCTTTCCGTTCTTTACAAGTTCAAGTTCCTGTGCAATAGGCATCGGTTCACAGACACCTGAAGCCTCAATCATGATATAGTCATACTTTCCGCTGCCTATCATTTTTTCAATGTTTTTTGCCATCTGACTTTTGAGGGTGCAGCAAATGCAGCCGTTTGTAAGCGGAACAATATCACTTGTGTCTGTAATATTCCCACCCTTGGCAATTAAAGAAGCATCTACATTCACTTCTCCTATATCGTTGACAATTACGGCAACCTTATAGCCTTTCTGATTATTCAGTATCTGATTTAAAAGAGTTGTTTTTCCTGCTCCGAGATATCCGCAGAGCAAAGTAATAGGAGTTTTTTCATTCATATTTGCGACCTTAGAGATACTTTCACAAATTTCAGTTTTGAAAGTCCCTCATTAATTCCGATTTATTTTCCGTTTGCAGCCAAATAGATTGCGTACATATCATCCGTTTTGAGAACCTGAAAATTTCCCAAAGTCTTCTTGCCTTGCAGACTGGCTTTGTCCGCAAGAAGCCTGATATCTTTTTCTTCAAGATTCAAACCCAGCTGATGTAAACCTACAGGCATACCCATATCCGAAAAAGTCTTTTCGAATGCTTCGATAGTCTTCAATGCAGCATCCTTGCTGTTTTCGGACTTGATTCCGAACACTTTTTCACCCAACCATGCAAAACGGTCATAGTTGTTGTGGGCAACATATCTTGCCCAACTGCCCCAGATTGCTGAAAGACCGGCTCCGTGTGCAACATCGTAAAGGGCAGAAAGTTCATGTTCAAGTCTATGGCATGCCCAGTCACCTCTGTTCGGAGAACCGAAATGGTTGAAATCGTTATGGGAAACAGAGCCCGCCCACATCAGATTTGCTCTGGCATCATAGTTTTCAGGCTCTCTGAGAGCAATCATTGCATTTTCTATAACAGACTTGATTAAAGTTGCGCAGTACAAATCCGTAAGCTCAAGTGCATATCCCTGATGAAAGTATCTTTCAAGTGTGTGCATGATGATATCAACACTTCCGCTTCCCGTCTGATACTTTGACACAGTATAGGTGAGTTTCGGATTCATAAATGCAAATCTGCATCTTATCAGTTCAGAGTTAAGACCGGTTTTGTCGTAAGGGGTAATTTCGTCATTTGTGATGACAGATGAGTTGCTCATTTCACTTCCGGTTGCCGAGAGAGTAAGTACTACACCAAACGGAACAACACCCTCAGGTACTGTCTTCTGTGTATAGATATCCCAGACATCACAGTCATTGGCAATGCCCAAAGCTATTGCCTTTGCACTGTCCAGAGCAGAACCGCCGCCCACAGCCAGAACAAAATCAACATTTTGGATTTTCCCGAGTCTGATTCCCTCTCTGACCAGAGAAAGCCTCGGATTAGGTTGAGCTCCGCCGAGTTCAATAAAATCGATTTCATTATCCGTAAGTGTTTTTTCGACTTTTTCAAGAAGTCCGCTTCTGACAACGGAGCCGGAACCGAAGTGGACAAGAACTTTTCTAAATCCTGATTTTCTGAGAACTGTTCCGGTTTCAAGTTCGGCGTCTTCACCGAAATATACATGTGTCGGTGCACAATATTCACAAATTGCCATATTCATTCCCCCTTTCTCCAGATATTTTATAATGGTAATTGAAAATTATTTCAAAAGACAATAGATTGCCTTTTGTGAATAAATTAGTCGGTGACAGAAAATTCTATAAAATGATCCTACTCATTGCAGTTCCCATCATGATTCAGAACGGAATCACTAATTTTGTAAACTTTCTCGACAATCTTATGGTGGGCAGAATCGGAACGGAACAGATGTCAGGTGTTTCCATCGTCAATCAGCTGATATTTGTGTATAACCTCTGTATTTTCGGGGGATATTCAGGTGCCGGAATTTTTACAGCCCAATTCAACGGACTCGGAGACAATGAAGGTATAAAGGCAACCTGCCGGTTCAAGCTGATTTTGGGTACATTTGTTACACTTCTGACTTTTCTGATTCTTTTGCCGTTCGGTGAAAAGCTTATTTCTCTCTATCTGAATGAGGGCTCGGAAGGGGATTTGGAAAAAACTCTGGAGTACGGTCTTGTTTATCTGAAGATAATTTTATGGGGGCTTCCTCTGTATATGATAGTTCAGGCTTACGGGAGTACTCTGCGTGAATGCGGTGAAACTGTTGCTCCTATGTATGCAGGAGTTGCTGCGGTAATTGTCAATCTGTTATTCAACTACTTCCTTATTTACGGAAAATGCGGGTTCCCGGAAATGGGAGTTGCCGGAGCTGCCATAGCAACGGACATTTCCCGTGTGGTGGAGGCTCTGATTGTGTTTGTCTGGGCAAAAAAGCATGAAAGAAGTTTTCCGTTTGTAAAAAACCTTTTGAGTTCGATGCGTGTTCCGAAACACATTTCCGTTCAGATTGCCAAAGTCGGTTCTCCGTTGCTTCTCAACGAGACGCTTTGGGCTGCAGGCATGGCGATGCTTACCCAGTGTTATTCAATGAGAGGGCTTGATTCGGTTGCCGGATTCAATATTTCAAGTACCGTAATCAATGTTTTCAAGGTTGTATTTATTGCAATGGGTAATTCCGTCGGAATAATTGTAGGAAAGCTGTTAGGTGCCGGAAAGATGGATGAAGCCGTTGATACGGACAGAAAGCTCATTGCATTCTCTGTTTTCATCTGTCTGTTTGTCGGTGCGGTTCTTTATGTTACGGCACCGCTTTATCCTGAGATTTACAACACAACTGAGAATGCCAGAATGATTGCAAGTCAAAGCATCAGAATCGGGGCAGCTCTTATGTTTGTGGATGCCTATAAAAGTGCAACTTATTTTACTCTCAGATCCGGAGGAAGAACTTGGATAACATTCTTCTTCGATTCCTGTTTTGTCTGGGTTGTAAATGTTCCGCTTGCATTTGTTTTAAGCAGATTCAGCAATCTTTCTTCAGTGCAGATTTTCCTTGTAATCTGTCTGAGCGATTTTATCAAGGTTATTGTAGGTACGGTTCTTGTTAAAAAGAGAGTCTGGCTGAGAAATATTGTTTTGTAAGAGAGGTACTTTCAAATCCAATCTTCACAAGTATCAGTTTTAAAAGTACATCAAGAGCTTTATATAAGAGCACATTGCAAGTGACGGATAATTCCACTTTTTTGTTCTGTTGTATATAATCGCATCAGAGAGTATCTGCTTTGCAGAAAAAAGGGTTATGATATGAGTACGGAAATTAAAAAGTTTGATCAGCTTGACGACGGAAGAACTGTTGATTTGATAAAAATCGATAACGGTATTATCGGTGCCGGTTTTCTGAATTTGGGTGCCAATCTCTACAATCTTTACATTCCTGACAACAAGGGTAACAGAATCGATGTATCTCTTGGTCTTTCAAAGGCTCAGGAATATGTTGACAGATTTTCTTCTTTCGGAATGACTATCGGTCCTGTAGCAAACAGAATTGCCGGAGGACGCTTTGTTCTGAACGGAAAGGAATACAGATTGAAAGTCAACAATCACGGAAACACTCTTCACAGCAGTGATGCAGCAATTCAGTATAAAATCTGGTCTTATACGACTGAAGAAAAAGACGGATGTGCCAGTGTTACTTTCAATGTTCTCTGTAAGGATATGGAATGCGGATGGCCGGCAGACAGGGATATTTCAGTAAAGTACACACTTAAAGGAAAAACTCTGATAATAGAATACAAGGCCACAGCTTCAGAGGACACTTATCTTAATCTCACCAATCATACTTACTTCAACCTTCGAGGTAATGCTTCGGAGAATGTTCTTGATTATTCCCTGACAATCAATTCCGACAAGTATGTTGAACTGTCTGCAGAGGACCTTGTTCCTACGGGAAGGGTTCTCTCTCCTGACAGTACGATAGATTTTTCCGGAACAAAGATAATCGGAGAAAACAGACCCGAAGCCGGTTATGACCATTACTTTGTAATTGACGGTTATCCCGGTTTCAGAAAGTTTGCTTCATTACACTGTCCGGAAACCGGAATTACAATGGAAACATGGTCGGATATGCCGGGCATGCAGCTTTTTACTGCAAACAACCAGTCTTCTACGGGAGTTGTTGATAAATACGGAAACAAATGCTGTGATTTCTGTGCTGTCTGTATTGAAACTGCTTACTACAATGACAGCCCGAATCGGAAATGGCCTGCAAGTTCTTTGTTCGGCAAAGACAGACCTTTTATCAGCAGAACGGAGTATCGTTTTGTCTGATACTTTCGGCTTTATTCTTCTGCTGGTATGTTATTTTCTATCCAGCGTATTCAAGCTCGGGGCAAATATTGTAATACCGGTTTATGCCGGGCAGTTCCGTTTTTCTTCCACTGTAAATGGATTGCTGTCTTCTTCCTACTTTCTTTCGTATGCAGTTATGCAACTTCTCAGCGGGCCGTTATGCAAAAAGTATTCAAGTACGAGAGTAGTCGGCTATTCGATGTTGATTTCCCTATTGGGTTGTCTGGGGTTTGCTTTTGCCTCATCTCCGTTTTGGGTTTTTTCAGCCCGTCTCTGCACCGGTTTCGGAATGGGAACGATTTTTGTCGGTCTTATAGAGTTTGAAACGGAGCATTACAGCGGACGCAGTTACGAAAGAGCTGTAAGTATTGCTTTCGCATCTACAAGTATAGGTTCAATCTGTTCCGCAGCTCCTTTGAATTATCTTATAGTAAATGCAGGAATCAAATCCGCTTTCATCCTGTTTGCTTTCATTATTCTTTTACTTTCGGTTCTGCTTCTTTCTTACAGCAAAAACATTGAAGTGAGACAGATGGAAAGTGGGTCTGTCTCTCTTCAGGTGAGACATGCCGTAAGGGTTATAAATTCGTCCGGCATCCTGATATGCGCAACCGGCATTTGGCTTACATACATTGCACTTCAGATGAGTTACAGCGGTATGTGGTGTACATCATGGGCATTGAAATCGTTTGCGGACAAGGCTTCTCTTGCACCGATAAACGGTTCTGCATTCGGGATTGCCCTGATGTTCGGAAGTCTTCTCAGTTCTTTTGTACACAGAATGGGCACAACCTGTGCTAAGGCAAGCAGAAACGCAGGGTGGCTTATTGCAGTTTCCTTCTTTTCTGTAATTCTCTTCCATCATTTAGGTCTTTTCTGGGCTTCCTTTCCGTTTATACTCTTATTCGGGTTTATGTCAGGACACATCTGTGTTCAACTTATTGCAATGTGCAGAGAAAAGACTTCGTCTGATGATAATGCAACGGTAACAGGTTTTTGGAATGCTCTTGCCAGTCTGAGTGTTCTTTTTGCACAGTGGTCTTCGGGTGTATTGATAGGAAGGTTCGATTACACTCCGGCGGTTTTGGTGTACTTGTTCATCCATTTAGTTATGACGCTGATATTCAGCATCTGCATCAGTCATAATAAACATAAGGTTTGAGAATGGAAATTAAAAAAATGGAAATGAAAGAAAATGAGTCAAAACTGAAAATATTTTTCTCTTATCTCAGGCCGTACAAATGGGCTTTTATCCTTGATATGTTTCTCTCTGTCATTATTTCTGCAGTGGATTTGATTTTCCCTTATGTTTCCAGATGGTCGATGAACAGTCTGATTCCTCAGGGGTTGTTCAGAACTTTTTTTGCTGTAATGGCTATTATGTTTGTTTCCTATTTGATCAGGGCCTTGCTTCAGTATTTTGTTACTATAGTGGGTCATTATATGGGAACAAGGGTTGAGGCGGACATGAGGCGGGATGTGTTTGCTCATATGCAGACTCTTTCCTTCAGTTTTTTTGACAAAAACAGAACAGGTGTTCTGCTCAGTCATGTTACCAATGATCTTTTTGAAATCGTTGAGCTGTCCCATCATGGACCTGAACATCTGGTTACCTGTTCTCTTACTATAATAGGCTCTCTTGTTATTCTTGCGACAATCAACTGGAAACTGACATTGATTCTTGCTGTCCTTCTGCCTGTTTGCATATTATTTTCCCTTAAACAGAGAATCAGAATGTCTGCTGCAAACAGGGATGTAAAGCGCAAAACAGGTGAGATAAATGCAGCGATAGAAAGCGGGATTTCCGGCATCCGGACTTCAAAGGCTTTTGCAAATGAAAAAGCCGAGGAAGAGAAGTTTCAGGTTGTAAACAACCGGTTTAGAAATACCAAGAAGTATTTTTATAAAGCTATGGGTCTTTTCAATTCTGGTATTGAGGCTACCATAGGGATTGCCCAAGTTGCCGTCATTACTTCAGGCGGTTATTTCATAATGAAAGGCTCAATGGATTTCATTGATTTGGTTACATTTACACTTTACATTTCAGCTTTTGTTTCTCCTATCAGAAAGCTTGCTCAGTTTATGGAGCTTTACACTCAGGGAACTACGGGTTTTGAGCGTTTTGTGAAAATTATGAAGACTCAACCGGAGATTACCGACAGTCCTGATGCCTGTGAGCTGGAAACAGTTGAGGGTAATATCAGTTTTGACAATGTTTCGTTTGCCTACGAAAACGGCAACAAGGTTCTTGACGGAATCAGTCTGGATATCAAGAAGGGGGAAAAGATTGCCCTGGTTGGTCCTTCAGGAGAGGGAAAGACTACTATGTGTAATCTTATTCTCAGATTTTATGATGTTTCTTCCGGTGCGATTTATTTAGACGGAAAAGATTTAAGGTCAATCAAACAGTCTTCATTGAGAAGCAATATCGGAATCATTCAACAGGATGTTTTTCTCTATGCTGCAACTGTTATGGATAACATCCGTTTCGGTAAGTCTGATGCTTCCGATGAAGATGTTGTCAATGCGGCAAAGCTTGCCGGAATCCATGAAGAAATCATGCAGATGCCAAATGGTTACAATACCAATGTAGGGGAACGGGGTGTTTCTCTTTCCGGCGGTCAGAAACAGAGAATTTCAATTGCAAGAGTATTGCTCAAAAATCCTTCTGTGCTTATTCTTGATGAGGCCACTTCTTCGCTGGACAGCATTACTGAAGCAAATATTCAGGCAAGTTTTGACAGTCTTTCTAAAGGAAAGACTTGTATTATGATTGCCCATAGGCTTACAACTGTAAAAAATGCAGATCGTCTTGCTGTCATAGAAAACGGAAAGATTGCTGAGCTCGGTACTCGGGAAGAGCTTCTCAAGTTAAACGGAAAATATGCTGCTTTGGAGAGAAAATGATGAATATTCACGAACAGGTTGATTTACAGGATTGTCCGCTTTGTCATGGTCCGGCTCTGATGGAAGAGGAAAACGGTTGGTGCTTCTATGTTATGTGTCTGGATTGCGGATGTCATACTGCGGAATCTGCATACAAAACAGAAGATGGTCGTCTTGAGGCGGCTCAGAAGGCGGCGCATTTGTGGAATATCGGAAAGGTTCTTCCGAGTAATCCGGGGGAGTGATTTTGAAGAATCGGATTTGTCCTTTTGTCGGTCAGTGCGGGGGTTGTTCCAATCTAAAACCTTATGATGTCCAGCTATCCGACAAACAGAATCTTGTAGAAGATTTGCTGTCTTTCTATGGAAAGGTGTGGCCTATTATCGGTGCGAAGAAACCGTTTTTTTACCGAAATAAAGCCAACTGGGAGTTCTCAAGAGACCGTCATGGTCGTCAGTTTGACGGTATTTATGCAAAAGACAGTCATTTTATCGTTCCTGTGGGTAAATGTATGCTCCACGACAGATGCGCGCAGGCTATTATCAACGATGTTGCCGAATACTTCAAGAAAGAAGCTGTTCCTTTCTACAATGAAGATTCCCAAGAGGGTTTTCTCCGTCATGTTCTTGTCAGAAGAAGTCCCCTTACGGACCAAAGTATGGTTTGTCTTGTTACGGGTTTCTGGAAGTTTCCTCACAAAGAATCCTTCATCGATTATATTACCTCAAAGCATCCTGATGTTGTGACGGTTGTACAGAACAGAAACAGGGAAAAATCTTCAATGATTTTTTCGAATGATTCCGACAGGGTTCTATACGGCAACGGATATATTGAAGACTATATGTGCAATCTTAAGTTCCGTATTAGCTGCCGCAGTTTTGCGCAGGTAAATCCTTATCAGGCTTCTGAGCTGTATTCGGTTGCAATGGATATGGCAGAATTCAAGGGCAATGAAATGGTAATTGATGCCTACTGCGGTACGGGTACTATCGGTTTGATTGCTTCAGCAAGCGGAGCCGGTTCGGTTCTTGGTATTGAGAACAATCAGACTGCGGTCAACGATGCTGTTGAAAATTCAAGGCTGAACGGTATTACCAATGCTTCTTTTGTCTGTGCAGATGCTTCCGAGTACCTGAAAAAAATGGCTTCGGAAAAGATGTCCGCAGATGTTGTTTTTCTGGATCCTCCCAGAATCGGAACCGATGAGCGTTTTCTTGCTTCAGTATTCAGGCTCAACCCAAAGAAGATTATCTACATCTCCTGTAATCCGTTTACCTTAAACAGAGATCTCCGTTACATTGTCCATTTCTCCGATTATCGTGTTCAGGCTATTCAGCCCATAGATATGTTCCCCCAAACCTCCCACGTTGAGACGGTAGTTTTGCTTTGCAAAGGTGGAAAAACTATGGTATAATTCCCTATGGTAGGGAACATACATGGACTATATCTATGCAAGAGTATCAACAGATGCTCAAAATGAAACATCATTTGAAGTTCAAGAAGAGAGTGTTAGAAAACAACTTGAACTTGTATCAAATGCCCCAATTACAATCATTAAGGAAGTAGGTTCAGGTAAGGACACAGAAGGAAGACCAAAGTTCCTTGATATGCTTGCTAAATTACAGAAGGGTGATATTGTTGCTATTTATGACAATAGCAGATTAAGCAGAAACATAGAAATATCACTATTCCTGTTGAGAGAAATAAACAATAAAGGTGCAAGACTTCTTTGTGATGGTAAGTTTATAAGTCCAGATAACCCACAAGACTTTATGATATTTAACATTCAGTCTTCTTTCTCTACCTATCAAAGACAGATACAGAACCAAAAGTCTATTGAGGGGTTGAAGAAGAAATATGCAAATGGTGATGCAGTTTTTGTCAGTAATCTCTTTGGTTATGAAACTCATAAAAAGGGCAAGGTAGTCACTGCTACCATAGTGGAAGAGGAAGCAAAGATAATCAGGCATTGCTATGAAGAATATGCCAAGGGTTGTTCCACAACAAAGTTATACAATGAATTGTGGGGAACTGCATTACAGAGACCATTTATTTTTAACAGCAATGAAATAAGAGAAATACTGCACAGACCTCTTTACATGGGTTATTACTTCCTTGAAAAGGGTAATTCTAGACAAGCAACAAACTATTCCAAAGAAGAACTTATACCTATGTTGGTCAAATCAAATATATACCCACCTATTGTAGATGAAGACCTTTGGTGGCAAGTTCATAATAGTTGGAGAACATTTAGGAGGGCAGGTTCTGTCCCATTTGAGAGAAGATTTGCTCCACATGAGTGTTCAGGTGTTTATCATTGCTGTGGTTGTAAGGGTGGAATGTCTCATAAACACAGATTTAAGAATGGGACAAATTATGATGGTTATGAGTTCAATACTCACACTCCTGATTGTAAATATAAATATAGAACTGCATATGATGATGTATGGGTTGAAGATGTTACTAGGGCATGCTTCTATATAACTTTCCTTCATGGTGATGAGGTTGGAAACTTCTTTGAAGAGCAGAAAGCAAAACTTTATGAAAATACAGCAGAACTGCAAAGAGCATTAGATGCCATAGATGCTGAAATGAAGGAAGTTGATACAAAGATAGGTAGAGTAGTTGATGCTATTACAGAAGGTATTTTGGACAATGCTGTGGCAAAAACCAAGATGACTGAATTGAGAGAAAAGAAGAACTCTTATCAGTCTCAAAGAGAAAAAATTGCTAATGATATTGCTATGCAACTTGCAGATGTTGATGACTTCCTTGAAGGGTCTGCAAGTGAGGTATTGGAGAACTTTGATAGTGGAAGAAGAAAGTATTACCTGAAATATGTAAAGTCAGGTCTTAATTACAATACTCACCTGACATTGGAGTTTATGAATGGTAAGTTCTTCACAATTTCAAGACCAACAAAGCATAGAGGAAAAATAGATGATGCTACTATTGAGGTTTCTTACAGAGGACAATTCCAATATAGTTTCACATTTGTTGCAAAAGACCATGCTTTGATTTTGAATAAGGAACCATCAGGTGATATGTGGGCAGATGCTGAATATAACTACATCAAAGATATTGAGAGTAAAGTGAATACTCTTCTTCAAGATGGAAGATAATTTAATAAGAATTGGCAGGTTTATCAACCTGCGTTAAAATAGAAATTAGAATGTTTTTTCCTATGTTCCCACATAGACATTCTATCTTTTAGGTCAGCAAGAAGTGTTCCTAACTTCTATTTGCTGACCTTTTCTTTTATCTTTCTGTAAAAAGTAGCAGGTTTCATATTCAGTTTCTTCTGTGCTACAACAGCGGTGATTTCACCTGATTTCCACTGGTTGATTACAGCATCAAAATTGATAGGAAGTTCCACAGGTTTTCTTCCAAGATACTTGCCATTCTGTTTGGCAATCTGTATTCCTTCAAATTGTCTCTGTAGGGTGCATTCCCTTTCAAACTGGGAGAGACCCGCAAAGATGGTCAGCATCAGTCTGCCCTGTGGGGTGGAGGTGTCTATGTTTTCTTTAAGACTGATAAACTTAACCTTTTTCTGTTCCAGTTGCTCAACTATGGAGAGCAAGTCTTTTGTGCTTCTTGCCAATCTGCTATAACTCTCAACAACAAGGGTGTCTCCTTCTCTTACATAGTCTAACATTGCCCTCAATTGAGGTCTGTTGAGGTTTTTACCTGAAATCTTTTCAATGAAGGTTTTTTCAACATCTTTCATTGCCAATTCCTGTCTTGCTGTATTCTGTTCTTCTGTTGAAACTCTTATGTAAGCAACTCTCATAGTTCTTCCTCCTAAATGGTGCCTGATCATAACGCCAGTTGAGGAAGTGCGCCAATAGCATTGTTTTATTTTTTGATAGACTTTTCTATCAAGTATTCAAGGTTTTGATACACAAATATCTTCTATCATTAGGGTGTAGTCTAATAAGACACTTGGGAACATAAGAAATTAAGGTTATATGGAAAATGCTG
>JAZLEZ010000060.1:0-30341 GCA_045615505.1 Sphaerochaetaceae bacterium
ACATTTTCATCTGATGACATTTCATCATGGAGTGCCTTCCTGATTGCTTCCCGGAATGTCACGGCCGTTCCTCCTTTTTTGCATAGACAAGATCAACAGCTTCCTGTACGGAAAGGATATCATTTCTGTCTGCCAAAGCTCTTTCTGCATCAAAATCTATTTCTGCCCTGATTCTGTTTTCAAGTTCGGTAATTTCATCAGCTGAAAGAATGTTTTCATTTATCAGTTTTTCTTCAAACAGTACAATGGGGTCTCTTGAAAGCCAGAACTGTTCTTCCTCTTTTGTTCTGTAGATTCTTTTATCACTCTTTGAATGACCCTTCTGACGATATGTCATTACTTCCAGAAAATACGGGCCGTTTCCTCCCCTGATGTATTTAAGTGCCTTTTTAACAGCTTTATAGACGACTTCAACATCGTTTCCGTCAATGGTGGAACCCGGCATCGAGTAGGATGCTGCCCTTTTGGCAATCCTTGAAACGCTTATCATATCATCGCTTGATGCACTCATTCCGTAGTGGTTGTTTTCACAGTAGAAGAGAACCGGAAGTTTCCAGACGGATGCCAGATTCATACTCTCATGCACACTGCCTCTGGAAGATGCTCCGTCTCCGAAGATTGCAACGCTGATGTTGTTGATGTTCTTTCTCTTGAAAAACCATGCAATTCCCGTTGCAAGAGGGACTCCCGAACCTACTACTGCAGAAGAGCCGAGATTGCATTTTCCCCTGTCAGGCATGTGCATGCTTCCGCCCAGTCCTTTTGCAAGACCGTGTGATGAGCCGAACATCTCGCTGAACATGGAGTAGGCACTGCTTCCCTTTGCAATGGTGAAACCGTGACAACGATGAGTGGGTACAATCCAGTCATCTGCCTCAAGAGCCATGCACAATCCTGCCTGTGAGGCTTCCTGCCCATTGGCGAGATGCGTTGTACCGTGAATGAGTCCGGCTTTAAACAGCTCTTCGGTTTTATTTTCAAAATATCTGCTTCTGAGCATTATGCTCAAAGCAGATATCATACGGTTTTTCGTCACAGCAGGCTGTCCAATTCAATTTCGCAAGCAACAGCAGGAACGGCACAACCCCAGTTTTCAAGAACCTGAGGATGGATTTCTCCGAATGTTCCTACTTTGGTATTTCCTACCATAATGTCTGCACAACGACCTTCAATAAATCTTGTATCATTCCGGCAAGGTGCCAGTGTGTAATCCCTTTTAAGGAAGTACATCAGTGTGTTTACATAGCTATTGACCTCGTTGAAACCTATTACCTGATCTGCGGCAAGAAATCCCAAACTGTTTCTGGTAACTGTTCCGCTGTTATCCGAAGGTTCAAGATAGGCAATCTTTCCGACTTCGAAAATCATATGAGGATAGACAGCACTTTGAGAAGCGCCTTCACTTTCCATAAGAGACGGAATGACAGAAGGACGGACTGCTTCAAAATTCTCGCTCATAGGGTTTGCAATCATGATGATTTTTTCACCCTTGATGTTCATGTTATCGGCATATTCCTTTCTGGAACCCAGATAGTTGTACATCATCTCCTGAAAACCCAGCCCGACCATAATGTCCTTGACTTTTCTTGACAGTTCTTCTGCAGGTGAAAGTCGTCCGACTGTGAAATCCTTAGGAATTGTGGGAACAAAGTTTTCTAGTCCGTAACCTATCATTACATCTTCAACAACATCTACTGCATGGAGGAAGTCGTTTCTGTAAACAGGACATTTGACGGAAATTGTTTCACCGCTGACAGTACTTTCAATATCCATTCTGAGCAAAGCCTTCTGAGCTTCTGCGGCACTGAGATTTTCTCCGAGAACATGACGGATGTCGGTGAGTGTACATGAAGCACCTTCTTGGAAATAATACGGAACGGTGATTTCCTTTCCGAATTCTGTTTCTTCATCAAAGACGACTTTGACCGGCTTGATGTTGAATCCGAGATCTGCCATATCGCATGCCATAATCGAAGCACAGAGCAGCAGGTCCTTCAGAATAGGACCCGACATTTCGATAAACAGAGAACTGTCACCGACTTCAACGGCTCCAACATCTGCACTGTTGATTACCGGAGGCATACTGAGAATCTTTCCGCTGTCATCGCTGAGGACAGGATAAACGGGCTTATCTTTGATTATGTATCCGTATTCGATTCCTTTGGGATGTTTCTCAAGAATCTGTCTGAGGTTGAGCTTTTCATCCATGTGGAGCGGAACAAACCGTGTGGTGTCCGGCTCCTTGCCGTCATAGTGAACGGGATATTTGATCATCTTGTCCCGATAGATTCCGAGTGCAATCGTTTTTCTCTTTCTTCCGAAGTTGAAACAAAGCTTTTCCTGACTCTGGATGAGAGTCTGAAGTATTTCATCATCAACGACTTTTCCGTCTGCTGCAAAGGCTACCGAATATGCTCTGACTTCCTTTGCTCTTGAACCGATTATGAGTTCTCTTCCTTCTGAGGGCTGACTTTTTCCTGCACACGAGAAAAATGGATAATGGGAAGCCTGTGATTTGTCATAGTTCTTGAGAAGTCTTACAAGCCCCATTGCAGACCAGAGATCAGGTCTGTTTGTATCATTGAGTTCTATCTTCAGGATATGGTTTTCTTTGTCATGGCCGTCGAGTTCTGCTTTGGCTCGGGGAAAGATTTCCTCAAGTTCTGCATCTGTATAGGAACGACCGAGAAGACCGTAGAACAGTTTTTCACTTGTTTCAAATTTAGGCATCAGTTTCCCCTCCTTGTTCTTACGCTTTCAATGTTCGGAGTAAAGAGTTCTCTGATGTCGTTGAGCCCCAAGTGCATAAGAGCCATACGGTCGATACCGAGCCCCCATGCAAGAACCGGTTCATCTATTCCCAGACTCTTTGTTACCTCCGGACGGAATATTCCGGAACCGCCCAGCTCAAACCAGCCCAGAACAGGGTGTTTGATATGTATTTCTATGGAAGGTTCCGTGAACGGGAAATAACCCGGAACATACTTGAAATCCGTTGCACCGGCAATTTCTGTTGCAAACATCTTGAGAAGTCCCAGAAGGTCCTTGAGATTTGCTTCCTTGCCTATGACGATACCTTCCGTCTGATAGAAGTCTGCTCCGTGAGTTGCATCGACTTCATCATATCTGAAACATCTGACAACTCCAAAGTATTTTCCCGGTTTTTTTGCCTTCGTGAGTTGATGGGCAGACAGAACTGTTCCCTGACTTCTGAGAATCTGGCGTCTTGTGAATTCATAGTCAAACTGATACTGCCAGCCGCGAGAGCCGGTATTGCCTCCGTTAATATGTGCGTTTGCAATGTTTGAAAGCCAAGGTTCTTCAATTTCCTTACAGTGTTTTGGTTCTTTGACATAGTAAACATCGTGAATGTCCCGTGCACTGTGGAATTGAGGCATGAAAAGAGCATCTCCGTTCCAGAATTCGTTTTCCACGAGCGGACCGTCGAATTCTTCAAATCCGAGGGATGTGAGTTTGTCTTTTACCCATTGAATGTAGTTTCCGTAAGGGTTGTGGCGCCCCGGAACAAGTCTTGATACAGGTGCATCAAGACCGTAAGGTCTGAAAGATGCAGTTTTCCATGAACCGTTTGCTATTATTGCAGGCGTGAGAACACCGATTTCTTCACCGGTGATTTTTGCTTCTATTACTGCCTGTTTTGCTTCTTCTCCGGTTTCCGTAAGGCGGAATACCACTTCTTCGCGTTCCTTTACCCTGTATGGAGAACCGGAAGCACCTTTCTTTTTGGAAATATTTGCCATAAGGGCTTTTTCACGGTCAGAGAGGGTTGATTCGTCAACTGCCCCTTCAAGTCCTTTTTTCAACAGTCTGTCTGTTTCAGTTATGTCTGCAGGTACTTCAGGATTCCTGATGTAGGCCTTCTTGTTTTCATCTAAGGCGCATGCCCCTGCTTTAGCAAGGAATCCGTATGCGGAACCGATATCGCTCTGTTGCAGGTTGAGCTTTTGGCAAATCTCAGGAAGGGTAAGTTTTTCACCTGTAAGGAGGAGATTAAAAATCCGCTGCGACGGAGTTCCTTTTTCTGCCTGTTCCTTTCCGAGCTCTGTAAGTTCGTAAGTGACTACTGTCTTCCTGCTTGTCTCAACAAGACATTCTTTTGCAATCAGCCATGAAAAAGCCTGATTGCATTGTCCGATATTATAGCCCAGTTCTCTGACTATCTTTTCTGCTGTTATGTCACAATCTGATGTGACATGTCTTAAAAGTTTGACTTCCAACGGATGGAGGTTTTTGACATCTATCATTGTCTGCTCCCTAAATTGACTATCGTACATTTTACCAATACGCGCTTAATAATATCAATGGCGGTGATGGTGAGCTGAGGGAACATCTGTTTTTATGTTACAACATTCCTCCGTGCATATCTCACCGGGTTTTTCAAGTTCAAGTGTAACATGGCTTATGCCGTGTTCGGACAGTTCTTCACGGATTTTTTTCTTCAACTCCGAACCTTCTTCCGATGTAATTACATGCATTGTTGCACAGTTGTTGGTACCGTCAACGCTCCAAATATGAACATGATGAACATCTTCGATTCCGCCGATTAGCTTCAGGTGTTCTTTTATTTCGTTTACCGACAGTCCGTTCGGAGTCCGCTCAAGGAAAAGATTCAAAGCATTTTTCAGATTTTTGACTGTGCCTAAAAGGATAAAGGCGGCAACTGCAATTGACATCAGAGGATCGATGATTCTGATATCGGTATATTTCATGGTTATTGCACCGATTAGAACAACAACCCACCCGAGTACATCTTCCAACATATGAAGATTGACTGCTTTCTGATTCATCGAATCTCCTGATCTGGTTAAAAAAGCGGCTATCGTGTTTACAATTACACCGAAAACGGCAAATACAATCATTCCGGTATAGTGTATTTCACGGGGTGACAGAAGTCTGAATACTGATTTGATTATGACCAGAATTGAGCCGATAAAGAGGATAACACAGGTAATTACGGAACCCAGTGCAGAGTATCTGGCATAGCCGTAAGTAAAATCCTCATTGGGTTTTTTCTTGCTTTTTTTCTCAAGGAAAAAGGCAATTCCGATGCTGAGTGCATCTCCGGCATCATGAACTGCATCGGACATGATTGCAACGCTTTTTGTCAGAGTACCCCCGACAAATTCCACGATTGCAAATGAAAAGTTCAGAATAAATGCTGTAAGTATATTTTTCTCTGTTTTCATGGCTTTTAATATATTTATTAATCACGCGTTTGTGAAGCCGGGTTGAAGTGTTCTTTAAAATATGCTAGGTTTTTTGGGAATTTTTAGAGGTTTGAAAAATGTCAGATTTGAAAAAGATGAGAAATATAGGCATAAGTGCCCATATTGACTCAGGTAAGACAACCCTGAGTGAAAGAATTCTATTTTACTGCAACCGTATTCATGCAGTACATGAAGTTCATGGAAAAGACGGCGTAGGAGCCACCATGGACAGTATGGAACTGGAGCGTGAGAGAGGAATTACAATTGCCAGTGCGGCAACAAATGTCAACTGGAAAGGATATGATATAAATGTTATCGATACTCCGGGTCATGTGGATTTCACAGTAGAAGTAGAACGCTCATTGAGAGTTCTTGACGGAGCAATTCTTGTTCTCTGTTCGGTAGGCGGAGTTCAAAGCCAGAGTATTACGGTAGATAAACAGATGAACCGTTACAGGGTTCCCAGAATTGCTTTCATAAACAAATGTGACCGTGTAGGTGCAAATCCCAAGCGTGTAGTCGAACAGATGAGAGAAAAACTCAAACTCAATGCGGTTATGGTTGAGCTTCCTATAGGTCTTGAAGACCAGCTGGAAGGCGTCATTGATCTTGTGGGAATGAAAGCTGTTTATTTTGACGGTCCTATGGGGAATATACTGCGAGAAGAGGATATTCCCGCATCAATGCTTGAAGAGGCTCAAAAGCGTCACCAGATGCTTCTCGAGGCTGCCAGTGATTTTGATGACGATCTTATGGAAACAGTTCTTTCAGGTGAAGAACCTGAGACGGAAATGCTTGAAAAGGCTATCAGAAAGGGTACTCTCGAACTTAAGTTGTGCCCTGTTTTCGTAGGCTCGGCTCATAAAAACAAGGGTATCCAGCCGCTTCTTGACGGCGTTACAAAGTATCTTCCTGATCCCGGTGAAGTGGAAAACAGAGCTTTGGATTTGGATGACAATGAAAGGGAAGTGGTTCTTGAGGCCAATGAAGAAAGACCTCCTGTGGTGCTTGCATTCAAGCTTGAGGACGGTCAGTACGGTCAGCTGACATATATCCGTGTCTATGAGGGGTGTCTCCGTAAGGGTGATGAAATAGTCAACACAAGAACAAAAAAGAAAATCAAAATCGGAAGACTCATCAAGATGCATGCTTCTGAAATGGAGGATATTCAGGAAGCTCATTGCGGCGATATTGCAGCGCTTTTCGGAGTGGAATGTGCCTCCGGAGATACCTTCTGCGGCGGAAAGGTCAACTATACAATGACAAGTATGTTCGTACCCAATCCTGTTATCAGTCTGGCTATTTTCCCCAAAGACAAGAAGAGTCAGGACAATATGAGTAAGGCAATCAACCGTTTTACCAAGGAAGACCCTACTTTCCAGTGTTTTGTCGATCCCGAAAGCAACGAAACCATCATCAAGGGAATGGGCGAATTGCATCTGGATGTATATGTTGAAAGAATGAGGCGTGAGTATCACTGTGAAGTCGAAGTCGGAAAACCTCAGGTTGCCTACAGGGAAACAATTCTCCAGAAAGCCGAATTCAACTATACTCACAAAAAGCAGACTGGCGGAAGCGGACAGTTTGCCCGTGTTGCCGGTTACATTGAGCCCATTGTCACCATTCCGGGTCAGGAAAATGAAACAAAGAGTTATGAGTTTGTAAATGAAGTCAAGGGCGGTGCAATTCCCACTGAATATATTCCTTCGTGCGATAAGGGATTTGTCAGTGCTATGAAAAAAGGACCACAGCTGGGATTTCCTATTGTGGGAGTCAGATGTCTTGTCAACGACGGAGCTTGGCATCCGGTTGACAGTTCCGATATGGCATTTCAGGTAGCTGCAATCGGAGCTTTTAAAGAAGCTTTTGCAAAGGCAAAACCTGCTATTCTGGAGCCTATTATGAAAGTTGAAATAGAAGGTCCTTCTGAGTTCCAAGGTGCAATTTTCGGAACAATTAACCAGAGAAGAGGTATGATTATTTCTTCAACTGAAGACAACGGGACTTGCCGTGTGGATGCGGAAGTACCTCTTGCCGAGATGTTCGGTTATTCTACGGTCCTGCGTTCCATGACTCAGGGAAAAGCCGAATTCACAATGGAGCTTTGCCGTTATGCCAAGGTTCCGGCTTCAGTAGGAGAGGTTCTGAGGAAAGAGGCTGAAGAAAAAGACAGCAAAAAGAAATAAAAAATTTATATTGATTGACGGACAGAATTCCGAGATAATAAGGTCATCGTTATACGGAGTTTGGCTGTCACATTTACCGAAGCCTTCGGCAGAGATAGTGACCGACAGCTGAACTTTCTTTTTTTTGACCATGTCTTTCGGATATGCCCGATCAGGAGAAATCTATGGAAGTTAACGAATTAATCAAAAAAAGTCCTATCAGAGTATTTGAAGAATCCATCAACGGCGGTTTGGGTCGCGGTAATCTGGGTGTTCTTACATCTCGCCACGGTGTCGGGAAAACAGCATGCATGGTTCACCTTGCCATTGACAAGCTACTTCAGGGAGAGAATGTCGTTCATGTATCTTTCGGAGCAAATGTTGAGCATATAATGAACTGGTACAAGGAGGCATTCAAACAGATTGCCGACAACAAGAGTCTTGACGATGCTTTTGAAGTGTACGAAACAATCCGTTCAAACCGCGTTATGATGAATTTCTCTCAGGAAAGCGTGGGTGTTGATAAGATTCTCTCAAGCCTTGAAACCCTTATTAATGCCGGTTCTTTTAAGGCAGATTCAGTTTTCTTTGACGGCTACAAACTGACGGTGGCTACTGAAGAAGATGTTAAGAAAATCAAGAATTTTGCAAAGGAAATGAATGTTGAAGTGTGGTTCTGTGTCTCTCCTGTAAGACCTGATGTTTCATTCAACGAATACGGTATTCCGGAAAGTATGAATCCGTATTTGGGAATTATCGATGTGCTTGTGGGACTTCATTACAACGAACAGAAGAGTCGTGTAATTATGACTGTTGTTCAGGATCACAATACGAGTATCGCACATCCTTCCGGAGTAGTTCTTGATCCGAAAACAATGTTGATCAGCGATTGACAGGAATAACATTATGGAAAAAACCGAACGCTTCTGCGGGGTGCTTTTGCATCCGACTTCTTTCAATTCTCCATACGGAATAGGTGATTTAGGCTGTGAATCTCGTGAAATCATCAGGCGTCTTGCCGATGCCGGTATCAGGCTTTGGCAGATTCTGCCGCTCGGACCCACAGGATACGGAGATTCTCCTTATTCTGCCCGTTCCACATTTGCCGGAAATGAGCTGCTGATTGATTTACGCTCAATAGAGGGCGTTCAGTGTGATTTTGAAGATGTCTGTTATGACAGAAATGCCCGAATTGATTACCCTTCGGTTTATCGTCATAAGATGAACTATCTCAAGAAAGCTGCATCGGTTTTTGTCAAAGAGCATCTTTACGACAGGAATTTTGCGGTTTTCTGCAATGACAATGCATGGTGGCTGGATGATTATGCTCTTTATCAGAGTCTCGTCTGTCACTTCAACGACTCAAGATGGTTTATTTGGCCTGAAGATATCAGAGTCCGCAAACCGGAGGCTGTGAAATTTTGGAATGAGAAGCTTTCAGATTCGGTTCTTGTTTACAAAGCTTTGCAGTATTTTTTCTTCAGACAGTGGAATTCTCTTCACGAATTCGTCAACAATCTGGGTGTAAAGATTATTGGAGATATTCCTTTCTTTGTTGCGAAGGACAGTGTTGATGTATGGACAAACAGGGCTCTGTTCAAAGAATCACAGGCCGGTGTTCCGCCTGATGCTTTTTCTCCTACAGGTCAGCTCTGGGGCAATCCGGTGTATGACTGGCAGGTCCATGAAAAGACACAGTTCCTCTGGTGGAGAAAACGTGTCGAGATGACTCTTAAAATGGTAGATATTGTCAGAATTGATCATTTCAGAGGATTTGAGGCTTATTGGGAATCTGATAAGGACGCCCGTGATGCTTCAACCGGAAAATGGGTAAAATCTCCGGGCCAGAAGATTCTTAATTACTTCAATAACGATGCAATTATTGCCGAAGATTTGGGAGTTATTACTCCGGAAGTCGAACAGCTCAGACTTGACAACGGTTTTCCGGGAATGAAGGTTCTCCATTTTGCTTTTGATTACAACAACGGCTGTCTTAACAAGGATAACTGGTATCTTCCTTACAACTATGAAAAAAACTGTGTTGCTTATACAGGAACACATGATAATCAGACAAGCAGAGGATGGTACAACAGTTTGAGTGAGGAATACAAGGATATTGTCCGCCGATATTTCCAGTCTCCTGATGAAGATGTTGTATGGCAGATGATCAGGTCTCTTCTTGCCAGTTCTGCAAATTATGTTGTTCTGCCTGTTCAGGACATCATGGGTCTTGATGACAGTGCCAGAATGAATACTCCTTCAACTGTGGGTTCTTCAAACTGGTCTTGGCGTTTCAATCCGGATAATCTTCAGAGTTGGATGCTTGACCGTTTGAGAGAATATCTTAATCTTTACGGAAGAGTTTAAAAATCCGTTTTTTTGTGATATAATATCTCTATGGCAACAAAAAACAAGACTGTTCAGACAGAGTTTCAGATTGGGGATCATATCGTATATCCGCTTCAGGG
This sequence comes from Sphaerochaetaceae bacterium, assembly GCA_045615505.1. Lineage (GTDB taxonomy): Bacteria > Spirochaetota > Spirochaetia > Sphaerochaetales > Sphaerochaetaceae > JAZLEZ01. The sequence goes on from JAZLEZ010000060.1 coordinate 9,862, forward strand.
TGTAGGATTAATCAAAGATATCAGAAAACGCGAGGTCCATGGAGAAAAAGCTCTCTACTATGTCATTTATTTTGATATTTCGGATATGACCATAAGCATTCCCGTTTCCAGAGTCTCGGAAGTCGGGGTGCGTGGGCTTGTAAGTGCTTCCGTAGCAAAAAAAGCATTGGCCGGTATTTCGGAAAAGTATGAGCCTGTCAATGTTGATTGGAAGGCCCGTTATCAGATGAATGTGGAACTTGTGAAAGAGGGCTCAATCGGTTCGATTGTAAAGGTCGTTCAGGGATTATACCACAGAAGTAAAGTCAAGGAGCTTCCCGTACAGGAGCGTAAGCTATACGACAATGCTCTCAGGCTTCTGATTGATGAGTGTTCATTCTCCATGAATAAGGATGCTTCTGTTATCGAGAAAGAGATTTTTACTCAACTGGAGAAATAAATGGCAGTTCGTATGGCGGCAATCGTAACAGCTGCAGGTTCTTCGCAGCGTTTCATCGGTGGAGATTCTTTTATTCAGAAAAAGGAATTTGCTGCAGTTGATGGACATTCTGTTCTGTACCGTTCCTGTATCCGGTTTACGCAGAGAGTTGATATTGCAGCTCTTTTTGTTACTTACAAACAGGGTTTGAAAAATGAAACCAGAGAGGCACTTGAAGATATTGTCGATCAGAAGAAAATTCCTGTTTTTATGGTTGAGGGAGGTTCTTCCCGTCAGGATTCCGTTTATCGGGCATTGAAAGAACTTTACAGAATGAATGATCTTCTTAAAGTAAACTGTGTCTGTATTCATGACGGGGCTCGTCCGTTTGTGTCTGATAAGATTATTTCGGATACAATTGATGCTGCAGTGGAGTTCGGGGGTGCGGTTCCGGTTGTTCGTGTTACGGATACTTTAATCAAAACAGACAAAAACGGTTTTATGCAAGAGGCTGTTGAAAGGGATAATGTATGCAGGGTTCAGACTCCGCAGGCTTTTGTATTTCCGGAAATACTCAGGGCTCATGAGCTGGCTCAGGGGCGTTTGAATGTTTCTTATACCGATGATACGCAGGTTTTTACCGATTACGGGATGAGCGTAATGACTGTAGAAGGCAGTGAAGATAATATAAAAATTACTTACTCCAAGGATTTGAAATGAAGCGAGCAGGTACCGGTTGGGATATTCACAAATTGGTTGCAGGCAGACCGCTTGTTCTCGGAGGTGTTTCGATTGCCAGTGAAAAAGGTTGTGCGGGACATTCAGACGGGGATGCGCTCATTCATGCAATTATTGATTCTTTGCTCGGTGCTGCGGCTTTGGGAGATATCGGTACATATTTTCCGGACACCGATGTCAGGTTCAAGGACATTTCATCTTTGCTTTTGTTGAAGAAAACTTCGGATTTGCTCAGGGATAACGGTTTTTCGATTGTTAATATTGATTCCACGGTAATTCTTCAATTTCCCAAACTTACCCCTTTCAAAGAGAAGATGGCAAAAACATTGGCTGAATGTCTGGGGATAAAACCGAATCAGATAAATGTCAAAGCTAAGACAGCCGAGAATATGCTCAATGAGTTGGGAAACGGTGATGCTGTTGTCTGTCAGGCAATTGCGATGATAGAGAAATGAACATAATTCTTTTTGATAAACTTACGACTTCAATTCCTCTTGCAGATGAAAGAGCAAAGCATATTCTGGAGGTTCTGAAACTGAAGGAAGGGGATTCTTTCAAAATGGGTATCATCAATGAAAGCGAGGGAACTGCCCGTATTAATACTGTTTCTGCAGACGCTATCAATATTGAATATAATCCGCTTGCCATTCCGAATCTTTATCCGGTTACACTTATCGTTGCTCAGGTCCGTCCTATTTGTATGAAGCGCATTTTAAGGGAAGCTGTCAGTCTGGGTGCAGGCCGTCTGATTTTATGCATTTCCCAAACCGGTGAGAAGTCTTATCTTTCAAGTAACCTCTATTCCACCGGAGAGTATAGGGATTATCTGCTTGACGGTGCAATGCAAAGCGCTCATGCCGGAATTCCGGATGTTCTTTTTGCCGAGAATGTAAAATCGGCAATTGAACTTGCGGGGAAAAATTCAGATACATCTTACTTTGTCTTAGATAACAAAAACGGTGCTCAACCTCTGAGCAAGGCTTTTGTTTCCTCTGAGGCTGTCATTGCCATAGGACCAGAGCGGGGATGGACAGACTATGAACGCATACTTTTTAATGATTCCGGCTATTCCAGTATGCTCCTAGGTTCCCGTGTTCTCAGGACGGAGACTGCCTGTTCCGCAGGTATTGCCGTGCTCCTGTCTCGGATGAATCTACTTTAATTCTGATTACGCAGTTTTCTGCGGTATTCCCGCTTGGAAAGATTCGGAGGAGGAAGAATGGGTTTTTCTTCAAGCAATGACGGATTGTTGAGATATTCCTGCAGAATCTGCATACTTTTTACAAAGTAAAATCCGCTTGATATTCTTTCATCTACCGTCATTCCGATTTCTACTTTTTCCCTGCAACCTGTCAGTTTCCCGTCAGAATCGAATTCCTTAACCCGTTCCAGTCCTCCGATTGTGACGAAAATACTGGTTGTTCCCCATTCGTAAAGATGGTGATGGGGAGAACCTCCCTCAATTCCTATTGAGCCTAAGTTGGAAACAAATGCAGATGCGTGAAGTCCGTCTGCATCACGGATAACCTGAGGAAGAATCCCCATTCTGTCAAAACATTTCACAAGATTGATGAATAACAGAATGAGCCATTTCGGAAGATGGCGTATTGCTCCTATCCAGGAATCTGCCTCGGTTTTATCTTTTGATTCTTTTATTCCCTTAATGCTTTCGTTGAGTTTCTCTGCATATTCATTTAATGTCATATCCGGTTTGAAGTAAAGTGTGGTACTTGTTTCCGGAGATTCATCGGTAAAATCGGCTTTGATTACAAAGGACATAGACAAATCATTTCTTTGCCAATATCTTCTGTTTGCAATAAACCTGTTGAGTTCGGGTCTTACAGCCAGAGTTCTCATCAATGCTGCAACAAGAACATAGAAAAACTTCATTCTGATTTCCGGTTTGGAAGCATTGTATTCCCGTACATAGTTTACCGTATTGGTAATATCCAGTTTGAGTGTATGAAAGACAAGAGAATCACATCTCCGTTTCAGAAGAAAAGGGAATATATTGTTGTATAAAGGTATATCGAATACCTGTTTTGCATCGTTTCTTCTCATGCGTTCAATTTTATTTGATTGCAATTATATAGGCAATAATATTCTGCAATGTTTACGGCATATCAACAGCGTCCTTGTTATCTGCAGACAGAATGTGTAAGCTATTTGTATGAATGCGGATTCTTCAAAAGAATATTTTGTAACTGCCAAGACCAAAGCTCATTCACTTCCGCTCAATCCGGGTGTGTATATGCACAAGGATGCAGACGGAAACATAATATATGTAGGTAAGGCAAAGAATCTCAGAAAAAGGGTCAGCCAGTATTTTCTTCCGAACAGAGACAGAAAAACTGCTGCTTTGGTGGAGAAAATAAGAGATATAGATTTTATCATAACAGGAAATGATTATGAGGCCCTTATTCTGGAAAACAATCTTATTAAGAAATACAGTCCGCACTACAACATTCTTCTTAAAGACGGGAAAAGCTATCCGGTAATCAGAATCTCCCATGAAGATTTTCCGAAGGTTTTCAGAACAAGAAGAGTAATCAAAGACGGTTCTGAATACTTCGGACCGTTTCCGGATGCAAGTAAACTTTATTCGTATCTGGATCTTATAGATAAACTGTTCAATCTTCGAAAATGTTCTGTTCCGATGAAGAAGAAAAACCAACCTTGTATCTATTATCATATAGGTCGATGCAGTGCTCCGTGCTGCGGCAGAATTACTAAAGAGGAATATTCAAAAAACATCGATAAAATCAGAAAACTGCTCAACGGAGGCAATGATGAACTTGTGAGGCAGTTAACGGAAGAAATGATGCTTGCCTCCAAGGAAATGCAGTATGAAGTTGCAGCAAAAAAACGCGATATACTCACTGCTCTGCAGGGTGTTTCAAAGGCTCAGATGGTTGAAGATTACAGTAATACGGAAAGCCGTGACTATGCTGCAATCGAGATGAGAAGTCCGCTTTGTACGGTGTCAATAATGCAGTTCAGAGACGGAAAGTTGATAGGAAGGGCAATTTTCAGAGCACAGACATTCGGAGATGAATCGGAAACCTTGCTTAATTTTCTTACCCAGTATTACGAAGAGGCAAAGGATGTTCCGAATCAACTGTTCGTCTCACATGAAGTGGATAATGAACTGATTTCAAAATACTTTGAACAAGTAATGAACAGAAAAGTTGAAGTAAGTGTTCCGAATCAGGGAAAAGATTTCAGGATTCTGAAAATGGCTTCAGAAAATGCTTGCAGAGATGTCGAAAAAAGGCTGAAATCGCGTGATAATACCGCTGCACTGGAAATACTGAGAGAAATACTTGATCTTGATGACATTCCGTCGCTTATTGAAGGTTTTGATATTGCACAGCTCAACGGTAAATACACCGTAGCTTCATTGATTTCATTTGTTGACGGAAACCCCAATCCCTCAGGCTATAGGCGCTTCAACATCCGTTCGCTCAATGGTGCGATTGATGATTATCAGGCTATTCGGGAAGCTGTGGAAAGACGCTATACAAGGGTAATGAATGAAGGACTGCCGAAGCCGGATCTGATTCTCATAGACGGTGGAAAAGGCCAGGTTAATTCCGCACGAAATGTTTTGGACGAAATAGGTTTTGCAGATGTTCCTGTTGTGGGACTGGCAGAGCGACTTGAAACAATAGTATTCGATGATGACAGAAACGACCTTAATCTTGACCACAGCAATGAAGGTTTGAGAGTGTTGATTGCAATTAGGGATGAATGTCATAGATTTGCAACCGGAGCCAATCAGGCTATGAGAAGCAAAGAGGCAAGTTTCCGATTGCTGCAGGGAGTAAAAGGAATAGGAAAAGTTTCGAGTGCAAAAATCATGAATGCTTTTACAACTCTTGATGATGCTTTAATCTGTTCTGCTGAAGAAATAGCACAAAGAGCGGGAATATCCGAAGCGGCGGCTAGAAATCTGCTGGAAAAATTCAAAATGTAGATTCATGGAATGAATGTGTGAAATGTTTACCGATACAATTCCTTTTTTAAGCTTTCAACAAACACGAATACTCAAAGAGCACGAGCAGGATCTTATTCTTTGGAATGGCCCTCAGTTGTCCGAAATATGGCCGGACTGTGATTTTTCTGACAAAAACTCCGTTCGCAGGGCTTACAATGCAGTAATCGGACAAATTGAGAAACTCAGAAGAGAGCCGATAGATTATTCCGCATTCAATCCGGATTATGATTTCAGAGGCAAAAACGCAAGGATAATTTCTGATTTTCAGGCTCCGGAAACCATTATGGGCCGTTGTCCGTGTCCTTCCGAAAGTCCTACTCTCAGATGTTGTAATCTGAAAACTCTGGATGCTGTTCAGCAATGCTCATTTGCCTGTGCATACTGCTCGATTCAAAGTTTTTATTCCCAAAATGAAATCAGGGTTGTCGGGAATCTTGCAGAGAAGCTGAATGATACAGTACTTGAAAAAGATGTGTGGCATATAGGTACAGGTCAAAGTTCTGATTCACTGTTCCTCGGAAATGATTACGGAACTGTTTCAGCATTGTCTTCTTTTGCCGTCAAGCATCCGGAAGTTGTTGTAGAACTCAAGACAAAGAGTGCGCGTACGGACTGGATTAATGATTCTCTTCCGAAAAACATTGTTTCTACATGGAGTTTGAATGCAAAGACTGTCTGTGAGAAAGAAGAACATCTTGCTGCAACACAGGACGGCCGAATCGGTGCTGCAAAAGTATGCTCTGAAAACGGTCATCTTGTAGGCTTTCACATTCACCCGATAGTTTACTTCACGGATTGGAAGAAAGAGTATTCTGAATTGGTTGGAAAATTGACGGATACAATCAGTCCTAAACAGACAGTTATGGTGGGAATGGGGACTCTCACATTTACAAAACAGAATCTGAAGGTACTCCGGGAGAGCCGGAGGCCCACAAGAGTTACTCAAATGCCTCTGACTCCGATTGCCGGAAAGTATTCATATTCCAATGAAATCAAGCAGAAAATGTTTTCATATATTTATGACTGTTTTCCACGGGACTGGAAGGACAATGTCTTTTTCTATCTTTGTATGGAGGATAAGGCTTTGTGGCTTCCGTGTCTGGGGCGGGAATATCCTGACAATGCTTCTTTTGAAGAAGATATGAAGAAGCATTATCTGGGGAAAGTATATGACTCTTCGGTAAAATAAAAAAAAGGGCAGCTGTTTTATTGCTGCCCGGACTTCTGTTCAAGTCTTATTTTTCAATTACCTTTGATTTTTCCTTTCTGGCTGTTGATTCGATTTTATCGGCCAACATTTCTATGCCTTCATATAATTCATAGCAGTCATAACTTACCAGTTTCTCGGTTCCCCATTTGAAATGGATTAATGCATCAAGATGAAATCCCTGACCGAGAGTTTCTCTTTTAATCACAATATCAAGATCATGAAGATAACTCTCTGCAAATGAAAGTTTCTGCAGCTTTTTGTTCAGAAATTCCATTGTTTCATCACTTGGTTGATAGTGAACTCCTCTGACATTCAGATTCATAGACACTCCTCCTTTCTTTTTTTTTCTATGAGGTAATTTCATAATACACAAAGTATTACTTCAATTATCAAAAATGGTTTTCTCTTCACAAATATCAGTTTTGAAAGTACCTCTATATTTTAAGTTTAAGTTCAGACTGGAAGAAAGTCAAAAATTCTTTTACCATTAATCTTATAACGGAGGATTTTATGAAAAACCTTATTTCAAACTATATGGATTTTCTTGATAACGGAAAGACTGAGCGCAAATGTGTCAATCAGGTAATCAGACTTGCAGAAAAAGCAGGATATAAAGATATTGTAAAGGTGAAAACACTTAAGCCGGGAGATAAGGTGTATGTTCAGAAGATGGGCAAGTCAATAATACTCTTTGAACTGGGTTCCGGCAAATTTGAAGACGGAATGAATATTCTCGGAGCTCACATAGATTCTCCGCGTTTGGATGCCAAACAGAGTCCGTTGTACGAAAAGGACGGTCTTGTTTATCTGAACACACATTACTACGGCGGAATCAAGAAGTATCAATGGCTGACTCTTCCGCTTGCAATCAACGGTGTTGTATTTACAAAAGAAGGCAAGTGTATTGATGTCAATGTAGGGGACGATGAAGACGATGTAGTTTTCTCTATTTCCGATATTCTGCCTCACCTTGCTTACGACCAGATGAAAAAGACTGCATCTGATTTCATTGATGCTGAAAAACTTGATGTGATAATCGGTGCTTCAGATTTGTCAGACAAGAAAAAAGATGATGAAAAAGATGTTGCCAAGAACAGAATACTAAGTTTGCTTAAGAAAAAGTACGGCTTTGAAGAAGAAGATTTTGCATCGGCAGAACTTGAAATCGTTCCTGCAGGCAAGGCCCGATTCCTCGGATTTGATAAGAAACTGATTCTTGCGTACGGTCAGGATGACAGGTCCTGTGCATACACTTCAGTTGCAGCTATGTTTGATACAAAAGCCGGAAAGAGAACTACATGCTGTATCCTTACGGACAAAGAAGAAATCGGAAGTTACGGTGCAACCGGAATGAACTCCCATATGCTTGATAATGCCGTTGCAGAAGTTGCCGAATGTCTGGGTGTAAAGGATGTAAGTCTTACGGTACGCAGAGCCCTTGCCAATTCCTATATGCTTTCCAGTGATGTAAATGCTGCATTTGATCCGCTTAACGAGAATCTTTACGATAAGCAGAATGCTTCATTTTTGGGTAACGGTCTTGTGTTCAACAAATATACCGGCTCACGAGGGAAGAGCGGTGCAAGTGATGCAAACCCTGAGTTTATAGCAAAAATCAGGAAACAACTTGATGAAGCAAAAGTAAAATATCAGTATGCAGAACTCGGAAAAGTTGAAGTAGGCGGTGGCGGCACAATTGCTCATTATGCTGCGGAATTCGGTTTACAGGTTATCGATGCCGGAGTTGCAGTTTTGAGTATGCATGCACCGTGGGAAATAACAAGTACATACGATATTGAACAGGCTTATAAAGGATACAAGGCATTTCTTGTTATCTGATAGGTAGAGGTACTCTTCACAAATATCAGTTTTGAAAGTACCTCGATACTATATCAATTATGCATTTTTCCATTACAGTCTGTTGAAGATATATACCGGTTTCTTTAATCTCTATGTCATAAACGGCAAGTTTTTTCAGAATTTTTTTTACATCTTCCGGCTTGTAATTTTTTACTGCAATTCTGTATGTATCCTTTTCCTTGGGAATTACAACGGCTCTGTCTGTTTCAAAGAATTTTGTTTTCAATGCATCTTCAAGACTCATTCGTTTTGAAAGATTCATCTCTATTGAATAGAGCCTTCTGAAATAGATTGAGAGTCTGGATGCCAGTACTGCAGCCATGGAAGCCTCGTCATTTGTATGAAGTAAAGCCTGAAGACATTCCAAAGCTCCGCTTAAATCCTTTCGGACAATGTATCCGAAAAGTGAGAATTCGTTTTCCTGTCTTGTGTGTGAGAGAAACTCCTCAACATCTGTTTCCGTTAATGTGGTTTTCCGTATTCCCTTGAGATATGTTGCCAGTTGGGAGCATACAGCCTCAAATTCCTGAATATTGTTTTCAACCTTTTCGATAATGGCGGCACAGGCGTCGTTTTGAATATCCAAGCCGCATCTTCTGAAGAAATTTCTGAGCCAGTCGTTCTTTTTGCTTTCAAATAGCTCATAAAATTTCATTATATTATCTGCCTTTACGGCATTCATGATGTCAGCATGTATATAGAGTTCTTTACTTGAAATCAGGAAAGTAACCGTCTCAGACGGATTTCTGATGTAATCAACAATACCCTTTGCCTTATCCTTTGTCTTGATTTCCTGTGCTTCATCCAGAATTACCAGTTTTCTGTCTGCAAACAGGTCGTTGTTGTTCAACTGTGCAAACAACTCTTCTTCATAGTCTTCAAATGCATAAAATCTGGTGACATCACATTCACCGATAGAGCGTTTGGTATTGTTTATAAAGTCTTCCTTAAGACCTTTTTCCGGCCCGAGGAGAAGAAAAACATCTCCCATATCAGAATTTTCTGATAATCATTATCAGTTTCCCGTGTACATCGCAATGGGTGGATATTATGCTCTGATAGGCAGAGTTTGCAGGTCTTAATTCGTATCGTTCTCCATTGCGGAAGAAATGTTTCAGGGTAAGGCCGTAAGTTTCTTCGTCTCCTATGCTTGCGACAACAATGTCTCCGTTGTCCGCCTCTTTTGTTCTGAGCATTACCGCTATATCACCGTCATTGATTCCGTCTTCAATCATACTGTCTCCGCTTACTCTCAAAGCGTAAACAGCATCTACATCCGTAATCCCAAGAAGATTCTGAGGTATAGGAAGATAGCCGTCGTAACTTTCTTCGGAAAGAATAGGAACTCCCGCTGCGGTTGTTCCGAGTAAAGGTACTTTGATTATTGAGCTTTCCGTTGGGTTTGATCTCTTGAGAAGAGCCATTCCTCTGGGAAGGTTATCAGCTGTTCTGATAATGTTTTTCTTTTTGAGGGCAGTCATATGATCATAGGCGGCTTTTGGTGAAAAACCGAAATGATCTGCTATGTTTCTTACGCTGGGAGCATATCCGTTAGAATCCATGTAGTTTTCTATAAACTGAGCAACTTCTTTCTGTCTCTGTGTAAGCTGTTTCATCAAGCAGCCTCCTGTAAAACTGAATCTATGCTTATAATAGCATGTTTATTAACGCTTGTTAAGAGAAATATTTTCATAGACAGTGAAGCGGATTTTATAGCCGTTATCATCTATCGGCTCCGATTCCTGCACCATTTTCCAATTCGGAAGTTCATCCAGATTGTCAAAGAATACTTCGGCACCGCCGTCTGCCTCAACTTTTGTAAGATACACCTTGTCACAGAAAGGAAGCATCGTATGATACATCATTGCACCGCCGATAATAAAAACATCTTCACTATTGTATTTCCTGATTTCCGAAAACAGCTCATCCAAGGTTTCTGTAATGATAAAACCGTCATCTTCGGCTCGTTTTCTGTCTCCTCCCGGCCATAGGACGATATTGGTTCTGTTTTTCAAAGGTTTTGATTCGGGAAAAGAGAGCAGGGTGTTGGAACCCATGACAACGACCTTGCCTTTTGTCATTTTGCGGAAATATTTCATGTCTTCCGGAAGACGGAACATCAAATCGTTGCGTTTACCGATTCCCCACTTGCTGTCACAATGTAAAATTGCCTGCATAAGATACCTCAGATTGCAACCGGAATATCATATTTTTTGGTACATGCCTGATAATTTTCAAGTTTGAAATCATCTTTTGTGAAGGCATAGAAGTCATTGATTTCCGGATTTATTATGAATTTCGGAGCAGGGAACTGCTCGTTTGCAATTACTTCTTCAACAATGGGAATATGTCTGTCGTAAATATGTGCATCGGCAATTACATGAACAAGTTCCCCTATCTGAAGGTTGCAGACCTGAGCCATCATGTGCATGAGGACTGCATACTGTGCCACATTCCAGTTATTTGCAGTAAGCATATCCTGAGAACGCTGGTTGAGAATTCCGTTTAAGACTTTTCCGCTTACATTGAAGGTCATTGAATAGGCACAGGGATAGAGCATCATATCGTGAAGGTCCTGATGATTGTAGATGTTTGTCATGATTCTTCTGCTCTGAGGGTTGTTTTTCAAATCGAAAATAACTCTGTCAACCTGATCAAACATTCCTTCCTTATACTGATGCTTTACACCGAGCTGATAGCCGTAGGCTTTGCCGATTGTTCCTTCAGAATCTGCCCAACTGTCCCAGACATGACTGGACAACTCGCTGATTTTATTTGATTTTTTCTGCCATATCCACAAAAGTTCGTCTATGGCTGATTTCAGATATGTTTTTCTGACGGTAATAATAGGAAATTCTTCTTGCAGATTGTACCGGTTTACCAGACCGAATTTCTTGATTGTGTGTGCCGGAGTTCCGTCTTCCCAATGCGGACGGACATCCAGATCTTTATCTGAAAAACCATGTGCGAGAATGTCTTTTATATTTTCTACAAAAACCTTGTCTGCGTAACTCATACATACCTCTTGAGATGATTATAACAGATAATCATTCATGGTCAAAGGTCAGGTATTGGGTCATCAGCGTTTAATCAGAAGAACGGATAAATCATTTACATTTGTTCCGGTTGCACCGGTAATAATGAGTCCGTCGGAAACTTTGAGTGCATTATAGGCATCATTGTCTGCAAGAACTTCCGAAATAGATATTCCCTTGGATGCAAGTATTTCTTTGGTTTCATTGTCACAGTATCCGCCGGCAGCATCCGTAGGGCCGTCTGTTCCGTCAGAACCAATAGAGAAAACACAGGTTTGAGTACAGCCTGAAATTCCGTTTGCAGCAGACAGTGCGATTTCCTGATTTCTTCCACCTTTTCCCTTTCCTGTAAGATGTACAACAGTCTCTCCGCCTGCTATGAATGCAAGGCTTTTTTCAGAATCCTGATGATCCCTTGCAATTGCCGAGAGAAAAGAACCGGCATCACGGGCTTCGCAATCCAGACTGGCTGAAAGGAAAACAGGTTCATATCCGAGAGATTTTGCACTTTCAAAAGCTGATTTGCAGAGCTGTTTTACTGAACCGGTAACAAAAGTAGTGACATTGTTCAGAGCTTTAGGAGTTTCTGTTTTCAGAAGAAGTTCTGCTTGAGCAGAAAGTTTCAGTCCGTATTTTTCAACGATTGCAAGTGCGCCTTCGCAGGTTGAAGAATCAGGATATGCAGGTCCTGAAGCAATCATATCAAGAGGATCTCCGATAATATCGGAAAGAACTATTGTATAAACATGAGCAGGCTCGCAAATACGGGCAAACCTTCCGCCTTTTACGGATGAAAGGCGCTTTCTGATGGTATTCATCTCAATTATGTTTGCTCCGCAGGCCAAAAGCTGTTTCGTTATACTCTGGTTTTCATCCGGAGAAACAAGCGGTTTCTCAAAAAGAGCCGAACCTCCGCCAGAAAGAAGGAAAAGGACATTGTCATCTGAAGAAAGGTCTTTAACGACATCAAGAGCTCTCTGAGTTGCAGTGTAGGTGTTTACATCAGAAACAGGATGTCCGGCTTCATAGATTTCAAAGTTGCCGATTTTACCTTTGCTGTGTTCATATTTGGTAATTACAACACCTTTGTCGATTGTATTTCCGAGATTTGCGTATGCTGCATTTGCCATTTGCCATGCTGCTTTTCCGGCAGCAATCAGAATTGTCTTACCTTTTGCCGAAGGAATCTCCTCAAGAGCTTTTGAAACGGCAGTATCCGGCAAAGCCGCCTTGACTGCTTGTGAAATGATATAATCTGCGTCTTTGCGTAAAGTGTTCATACCGCACCTCCTGCGAACAGAAAATAGGCGGACCTGAGTCCGCCTATCTGTGTTAACAGGATTATACGAACAACGAAATGATGAGAACATTGATAATGGCTGCTATACCGATAACTAATGTTCCGAGTGTCTGTGTCTTGTATCCCTGCTGAGGCTGCATTTCACCGAAGTTAGTAACAACCCAGAAGTATGAGTCGTTTGCGTGTGAAACTGTCATGGCACCTGCTCCGATAGCAACTACGATGAGAGCTGCACTGATAGGTGTTGTGAATCCGAGGCTTGCCATAAGAGGAGCAACAATGCCGGCTGTTGTTGTGATTGCAACCGTTGATGAACCCTGAGCACATTTGAGAACAGCAGAAAGTAAGAACGGGAAGAGAAGTCCCATTGCCTTGAGAACTGCCGCATTATCTGTGATGAATGTAATGAGATTACTTGAGGAAATAACCTTTCCGAGAACTCCGCCGGCTGCTGTTACGAACAGGATAGGTCCAACAGTCTTGAGAGTATCATTTGTAATTTCATAGAAATCCTTCATCTTTCCTGCAGATGAGAGTAGAGCAATTCCGAGAAGTACACCTACTGCAAGAGCAATAATCGGCTTTCCGAGGAATACGAAGAAAGGAACATTGTTTCCTGCCATTGAAAGAGCTGATGCAAGACCCATGAGAATAATAGGAACAACGATAGGAGCAAATGCTGCGAAACCGTTTGGAAGTTTGCCGTAAGATGCAACAAGTTCTTCATAAGTTTTCTCAACTTCTGCACCTGTTCCCGGTTCATCGGCTGCCTTGACTGTCTTTCCGATGTAGAGTGCAAAAATGTAGCCTGCTACCATAGGAAGAATTGAACAGAGAGCACCTATTCCCATAACTTGAAGGAGGTTGGCCTCAGCACCTATTCCCTGCTGATAAAGTGTGTTTGCTGCAGCAATAGGACCCGGTGTGGGCGGAATGAAACAGTGGGAAATATAAAGACCCATTGAAAGACAGACAGTACATGCTACAGAGCTTTTGCGGGTTCTCTGAACAAGAGCTTTTCTGATAGGGTTGAGAATAACAAAACCGCTGTCACAGAAAACAGGAATGGATACAATCCAGCCCATAATGAGCATAGCAAGTTCAGGGTGTTTCTTGCCGACCAGCTTTACTACACAATCAGCCATTTTGAGAGCTGCACCGGTCTTTTCAAGAAGGATTCCTACGAGAGCACCGAGGATGATAACGATACCGATGGATGTGAAAGTTCCTGAGAAACCTGCTCCGATGACATCGGCAATTTTTGTGATATCTATTCCGGCAACTAGAGCGAGAACAAGAGAGACGCCCATGATTGAGAGGAATGGATGTACATGCCATTTTGAAATTGCAACAATCATAAGGACAATTGCAAGTACAAAGGCAATAAGTAAAGGAATACCAGTCATACCATAACTCCTTAAAATTAAGTTTGCCTAATTCTAAACCCGCGGAGTATGTTATTCAACTTTTTTTAGTGATTTTTTAGCGATTTTTAGTGATTTTTTTTGCGATAAAACCCTGAAGCTATATTCAATTCCGCTCTGTATTTTGCAACAGTTCTTCTGGCGCACTTAATGCCTTTTTCCAACAGAATATCGGAGACTATCCGGTCGGAAATCTTCGAGTCTGAACTCAGTATTTCACTGATTATTTCTTTTACTGCATTTCTGGATATTGATTCACCGCCTTCATCTCTGACTCCCTGCGAGAAGAAATATTTCATCTCAAAAAGACCCCAATCGGTTTCTATCCATTTTGATCTTGCAAGACGGCTCATCGTAGTTTCGTGGACATCTATTGCACCGGCAATATCTTTGAGGGTCAGACTTTTAAGGAAACGCGGTCCGTTGAGAAAAAAATCCCTCTGAGCTTCTGCAAGGGCTGTGGCAGCTTTGAACATAGTTCTGTTTCTCATATCTATTTGGAAAATCAGGTTTTTTGCCTGCTGAAGACTTGAGGAAATATAAACAGAAGTTTCTTTTGCCTGAGGGCCTTTGAGATTCTTTGACAAATTCAGGAATTCTGCAGAAATTTCAAGTGCCGGAATGTATGATGTATTCATATCGATTACGAGGTTTCCGTCTTTGTTATGAATTGAGAATTCCGGTACTGCAAAATTGTCCTCTGTATTATCAAAAATTCTGCCGGGAAAGGGAGTAAAAGATTTGAGAATTGCAAAGAAGGTCTGAAGGTCTTCAATCGAAATATGCAGAGCCTCGGAAACTTCACGGAATTTTCCGGCTTTGAGTTGCTCAAGATATTGATTTACAATAGCAGAAAAAATCTTCAAGTCACTTTGGGCCATGTTGCAACATCTGGCCTGAACTATAAGAGATTCCCTGAAATCGCTGCAGCAGATTCCGTAAGGGTCAAAAGACTGCACGGTTCGGACAGTTTCCTGTATTTCCTTTTCCGTATAATCCGTTTTCTCGAAAAGTGTTTTCAAATCAACGGAATAAAAACCGTTTTCATCAAGGTTTCCAATAAGCATCTGCCCGATTTTAAAGGTTCTTTCAGAGACATCTGCAAGTCCTAGTTGTTTGAGAAGATGTTCGGAGAGACTTTCCCTGAATACGGGGCTGTTTTCCAGAGCCTGAAGATTTCTGTCGGAAGCTTCGTCATCATCGGCATTATCGTCAAATTCTTCACGGCTGTTCTGTTCTAAGTTTTCATCGGAATCGGAATCAGGTATTTCCAGTGCGGGATTGCTTTCTATTTCGTGCTCGATATATGCTTTCAGCTCCGTTACGGACATTGGTAAAAGAGCCAAAGACTGAAGCATCACAGGGGAGAGTGTCTGTTCCTGCTTTAAGGAAGTATTGAGATTAAGATCCATCATTCTTCCTCAAACGAATTTCCAAAGTATGTTGATCTTGCAACATCATTGCTCAGAAGATCTTTTTTTGTCCCTGAAACAAGAATGCTGCCGTTGTTGATTATGTGGGAACAGGTGGTGATTGCAAGTGTGTCTCTGACATTGTGGTCGGTAAGAAGAATTCCGATTCCGCTATCTGCCAGTTGCCTGATAATCTGTTTGATTTCGTAAACCGCTTTTGGATCAATTCCCGCAAACGGCTCATCCAACAACAGGAAGTGAGGACTTGTTGCAAGTGAACGGGCAATTTCAGTTCGTCTTCTTTCTCCGCCGCTTAATGTGTAACCTTTCTGATTGATAAGCTTTGTCAGTCCGAAAGATTCTAGCAGGCTGTCCGTAAGTTCTTCCTTTTGGGCATTGCTTAAGTCGGAGCGTGTCTGTGCAACGAGTTTGATATTGTCCCGAACACTGAGTTTTCTGAATACTGAAGGTTCCTGAGGAAGATAAGACAACCCGAGCCTTGAGCGTTTGTACATGGGCAGGTCTGTTATATCTTCATTGTTCAGAAAAATCTTTCCGCCGTTCGATTTTATGAAGCCTACTATCATGTAAAAGGATGTTGTTTTTCCTGCACCGTTAGGTCCCAGAAGTCCGATGATTTCTCCGCCTTGCATGGAAAAGGAAACATTTTTGACGACTTCTCGTTTACCGTAAACTTTTCTGAGGTTTCTGACTTCAAGCGTATTTATGCTAGTTTTTTCCATTTACTTCTCCCGAAATGGAACCGTGTAGTATCACTTCTTCCGTATCAAGATTTACAGTGATTATGGATGCGTTGTATGCATCATCGCCCCAATTGACTTTCGCAGAACCTTTAAGCGTGACGGTTTGTGTTTCAAAATTGTATTCGATGCTGTCGGCTTTGCATTGCATCAGTCCGTCATCAGTGTTTTTCTCTATTGTTGCCATAATCTGAAGCAACATTATTCCTTTATTCTTATCGTATTCAAACCAAGAGCCTGAGAGTCTGACTTCGTGTTCTTTGTCATCTATTTCAATCCAACCGTCTGAAAGCAGTTCCTCATCACCTCTGTTGTAAACCATAATCGGACAGGACATGGAAATGTTTCTTCTTCCCTCGTTTATCAGGACATTTCCGGAGCATTTCACATAGTTGTAATCCGTTCCGTACATTTCGATTGTGTTTGCACTGATTGTAATGTCATCACAAACGATATTCGCAGGATCTGACAGGGTTACAGTATGGTTGCCGTCCTGAAGACTGACCTTTGTATAGCCGCCGGAGAAGCTGATATTCGATGCAAACAGACAAGGAGTGAAAAGTGCAATAATCAGTACAATGAAAACGGATTTATTCTTCACTTTCATAACTTCCTTCCACAATTTCCCCGAACTCGTAGATGTTTTCGTTGAGCTGAGCCGTAAATCCCTTTGCTTTGATTTTGGTTCCGTCCTCATATTCTACATCCACAATGCCTTCCGTTGAAATAATCTGGCTTTTATTGTCCCAGACAAGATTCTCACACATAATAATATAGTTATCCGTTTTCTTGTACAGCCTTATGTTTCCGGAAAGTTCTGCTCTGTTGTTCTTTTCCGTTACAACAGCGCTGTCGCAGGAGCCTGTCATCTCATCATCCTGATTGAATGTGATTTTTTCAAGTTCCGTTCTGTCGGTTTTTTTGCTGAAAATTGTTATTTTTTCAGCTTTCATTACAACAGGTGTTCTTCCTTTTTCTCCGAATGAATAGGTTGCCTGTGTCATAACCATATCCGGCAGTTCTTCCTGTTTCCCCGAAATCCCGAACTGATCTAGCTTAATGCACGATGACAGGCATACTGTGCAGAAGAGTAGTATGATTGTGCAGATATACATCGGCCGAACTTTCACAACCCAATTATATCTTAACACGCGTCTATTGCAAAGCATCGGAAGAACATATAAATTTAATGGTATGAAAATACTGTTTCTGGGTGAAATCGTAGGCAGATGCGGAATCGGGGTAATAAAAAAGTCACTGAAAAAATTCCGTGCAGAGAACGATGTTGATTATGTGATAGCAAACGGTGAAGGAGCTACAAGCGGTTACGGTTTGGGGTTTCAGAATTCCCAAAGCCTTCATTATATGGGTATTGATGTTTTCGTTCTCGGTGAAAAAGCTTATTACAAAGTGGATATGGTTGAGGGTATTTCCAAAAGGGATAAGATTCTCAGGCCTGCCAATTTCCCAGAAACTGCACCGGGACGCGGAGTTCACTACTATATGGTAGGAAACAAAAAAATATGCGTCATCAATATGCTCGGCATGATGGGTTTTACAAATCCTCATCTTAACAATCCGTTTCTGGTTTCACAGGCTATTGTTGACAGGGCCCTGACAGAAACAAATCTTGTAATTTATGTATTCCATTCGCAGGCAACGGCGGAAAAACAGGCCATGTTTCACCTGTTGCGTTCAAAGGTAAGTGCCGTTATAGGAACTCATACAAAGGCTATTACTGCCGACGCTCAGATTGTTGAAGGGACTGCCTATATCTCTGATATGGGAAGGTGCGGTTCGTCGGATTCCGTCGGCGGTTTTGAACCTGAGCATGAAATAAAGAAATACAGAACTCAGATTTCCGTGCGTTCCCATGAGAGTTGGGAAAGACCTCAGCTTCAGGGGGTTCTTGTTGATTTTGATGACAATACGGGAAAAGCTGTGGAAATAAAAACCGTAAAACAGGATGTTGAATGTACACCACCGTCAGAGTCCTAGAAGTCAGAGATGACAGAACAGTTTTAGTCGGATGCTCAACGGAAGCCTGCAACGGATGTAAGGCAGAAATGTTCTGCAACAATAAAAATGACAATTCTTTTGTTGTAAGAAACGATGACAACATTAATCTGAAAAAAGGTGATGAAGTGGAGTTGTTTCTTCCTCCGGGAAAGACTATATGCAGTACGGTTCTGGTGTTTGCCCTGCCTCTGTTGCTGTTTCCCGCAGGTTATCTTCTGAGCAAATATTTTTTAAGTGTAAATGAGCTTCTCAACGCATTGTCGGGTTTTGTTTTCATGGCACTTGCGTTTATTATTTCAGCTGTGGTAACAGCAAGGAACAGGCAAACGCTCATGCCTGTAATTACTAGGGTTCTATGAAACATTTTTCGGTTATCGGTTTTATCACAGGTCTTGTGGGACTTGTCTTGATTACAACAAGTTCCATATATGTTTCACTCAGAATGGGAGCTTTGCCGTGGCCTACTGTTTTTGTTACTGTTCTTGCAATGACCATTCTCGGGAAAACCAAACACGGTACTCTTCAGGAAATCAATATCACCCATACATTTATGAGCTCGGGTGCAATGGTAGCCGGAGGTCTTGCCTTTACGCTTCCGGGTATATGGATTCTTAATCCTGATGCATCGGTTGCTTTTTCCGATGCTTTGGAAATATGTATTCTGGGAGCTGTTCTAGGTACTCTTTTCTGTGCTGTTTTCAGAAAGAACCTCATAGAGGAACAAGCTCTTGTTTTCCCCATAGGAAATGCTGCATACCAGACTCTTGTTACCGGTATAAACAAGGGTCGGGAATCCGTAAAACTGTTTGTTTCAATGCTGTTCAGCATAATCTTTACGGTTGTCAGAGATGCCTTTGCCCTTATTCCTGCCGTAGTGTCATTTTCAAAGGATATTACTTTTTGGATCAGCCCTATGGCAATGGCAATAGGTGCCGTAATAGATAGAATTTCCGCATTGTTCTGGTTTCTCGGAGCAATGATAAGCTGTTTCGTTCTGGCGCCCATAGGATGTTCGGAACTTTTCAGACAGAATGTCGGAATCGGTCTTATGATAGGCACAGGTCTGGGGATTCTCGTGAAGGCTGTTTTCTCTTTTTTCAGCGGCAAATCTGCCCGAACTGGAATGAAGAGGAATGATTTGTCAATGTCTTTCTTTATTATTGCCGCTTCTGCAATTCTGTTGGCTTATACAACGGAATTGAGTGGACTTCAGGCCTTTTTATCCGTTCTTCTTGTGGGTTGCACCTGCCTTTTGAGCGGAATGCTTACCGGCCAGAGCGGAATAAATCCGATGGAGATTTTCGGTATTCTCGTAATGCTCGCAGTCGGGGTGATAAGGGAGACTTCAACTGAGACTCTGTTCCTTGTTGCATCTCTTGCAGCGGTTGCCTGCGGCTTGTCCGGTGATGTTATGAATGATTTGAAGAGCGGTCATCTTGTTCGTACGGAACCCGGAAAGCTGATAATTGCCGAATTGGTCGGAGGAATTATCGGGGCTGTCATTTCCGTCTGCTGTCTGTTTGTGATGAAGGATGCTTTCGGAGGTTTCGGGACTTCTGCTCTTCCGGCTCCCCAGGCAAAGGCTGTAGCTTCCATGGCTTCCGGTTTCGGAAACAGTATTGAGTTTTTCATATCCATTGCAATCGGTGCCGTTTTTTTCCTGTGCAGACTTCCTTCCGCAACTTTGGGTTTGGGTGTTTATCTTTCCATGCAGATTTCCCTTCCTGTCAGTCTGGGTGCTTTGGTTGCTTCTTTTTTCAGAAAGAGAGAAAAGAACAACGATATCAATCTTGTGGCAAGCGGTTTGCTCGGCGGAGAGGGAATTGCAGGTGTTTTAATAGCTATTTTTTCAATGTTCTGATAGAATTTTCGACGGAGTTTTTATGAAGCATCACATTATTGTCAAATTCAATGAAACGGTTACGGACAAAAGTCGTATCGGAAATGAGGCTCTGGCATTGTTTTCCGAACTTAAGGGAATGAACGGAATTCATGATGTTCAAATCAAGATGAACTGTATTGCCAGAGAAAACAGATACGATATGATGATTATAATCGATATGGATAAGGATTCTCTTCCTTTCTATGACGGAAGCGATCAACACAAGAAGTGGAAAAAAGAATATGCTTGTTATATTCTAAATAAAGCTATCTTTGACAGCGAAGACTGAAATCAAAAACTTTAAGGAGTCAACTATTATTAAATGAAAAGTAAAGAAAAGAGTTTAAGCAGTTTTAATCTCAAACTTTTCTCTCCTGGTAAGCAGTATGAAAATGATTTTAATCATCTTGTTCATGGTTGCAAT
>JAZLEZ010000061.1:0-13713 GCA_045615505.1 Sphaerochaetaceae bacterium
CAGTCTTCTTCGGAAATGTCAGGTGAACTGTCTTCTTCATCTGCGGATTGTGCGAATACTTTGCGCCAACCGCTTGCAGACAGAATCATTGAGGCAAAGTCTCTGTTCAGAGAATCTTGCGTCATAAGCTCAAGGCCCCTATTGCAGAACCGATAACAGGAGCATTTTCAATCTGAGTGAACTTTGCGCTTCTTCCGAATTGCCCGAGATAATCATTGAGGTATTCTTCGGTTTTTTCCTTCAGATATCGTGTTTTATAGAATGTGGTACCGTCGGCATTGATAAGGATGGGTTTCTTTTTGCCGAAGTCTGTTACAAGCACGGTTGCAGCCAAACTTGCAGCTGTAAGTTTGGCTGCTCTGAAGACAAACGCTTTGAGTATTTCTTCACATACGGTTCTGTCCTCTTCGCTTGCTTTTGAGAAAGGAGAGTCGAGTCCGTCCAGAAAATCTCCCAGTCCTTTTGTGTCAAGTTCCTCCGGCAGAGTGAAGGAATCAGAGAAGAGTTTCTCTTTCTTTGCCTGATTCAGGATGAAATGCGCTGATTTTCCCAGATATGCACCGCTTATCATCTTTTCAAAATGATAGGTTTCCGGATTAAGTGTTGATTCTATGAATCTACGGTCAATGTCACCCAGCTCAAAACTGAGATTGCCGGATTCTTCGTTTATGATGGTTTTCCCGTTGACATAAGCTGTGTTCGTTCCGGTTCCTAGGATGAATCCGATACACGATTCACAGCCTGTTTTGTAGGAAACCGGAAGACCGGCAAGCAGAGTTGTTACCGTATCGTTGAGTATTATGATTTTCTTTGCAGACATATCATGTCCGCGTTCCGATAGCTCTGCAAACAGTTCCTTTCCCAGTTCTTTGCCCACAACTTCATCAGCCTTGATTTCCTTGCTGAAAAAAAGAGGTACTCCGTCATGGTCAGGAAGTATTTTTGCTGCATAGGAAAAACAAAAGCCTATTCTGTCTGTCTTCTCTATCAGTCTTTCCACCTCATCGGCAATTGTGCAGAAAAACTCTTTTGCATTTACTTCTCTGTCTATTCCGGGCATCCTGCTTTTTTTGAAGTCTTCAATTACAGGCTGTCCGTTTTCATCAAATGAAACCAGACAGGTTCTGAAGTTTGTTCCGCCTGCATCGATAACCGCAACCTTTTTACCCGGTTTTGCATCAAAATCAGGGCTGCAATAACTGTTTATCATAGGCATTGAGCTTTTTTTACCTTCAAGTCCGAGCTTCATTTCATTCATTATCAGGGCACAGAGATTTTGCATATCAACACAATCAGAGTTGATGAGGTGCCTGTCCAGAAATTCTTTTGTTTTGCCGTTCATAACGAGAAACACTCCTTATATTACGTATAAATGATACTCCATACAGCTTTGTTTTCAAGTTTTTTTATGTTAACATTCATATATGAGCAGCATTGAAAGTTTTTTTTGGTATGACCTTGAAACATTCGGTTTAAATCCTTTTTATGACAGAATTGCCCAGTTTGCAGGGCAGAGGACAGATGTAAACCTCAATCCTATAGAAGATCCTGTCATTCTCTTCTGCCGTCTTTCTGCAGATTATCTTCCGGACCCGGGAGCCTGTCTAGTTACCGGAATTACTCCGCAGGAAGTTAAACAGAAAGGAATCCCTGAAAGTGAATTCATTGAAAGAATCAACAATCTCTTCAGCAAAAGGGGAACCTGTGTCTGCGGTTTCAATACTCTGAAATTTGATGATGAATTCATCAGAAATGCCCTCTACAGAAACTTTCTGGATCCTTACGAAAGAGAATGGAAGAACAACTGCAGCAGATGGGACATAATCGACCTTGTAAGAGCTGCTCATGATTTCAGGCCTCAGGGAATAAACTGGCCCTTACCTAAATCCAACGGAAATCCTGTTTTCAAATTGACTGAATTGACTGCATCCAACGGGATTGAACAGATTGGGGCTCATGATGCCATGGTTGATGTCAATGCAACAATTGCCGTAGCAAAGCTGATTAAGGAAAAGCAACCCAAGCTCTTTGAACATTATCTTAACCTCAGGAATAAGGTTGTTGTAAAGAATATGCTCAATCTTCAGGGAGATGTTATGAAACCTCTGCTATACACTTCGCAGAATTTCACAAATCCCAACGGTTGTACTGCAATGATTCTTCCGATTTCACCGAAAGTGGATCAGGATAACAGCGTGATATGCTTTAATCTTGCAAAAGATCCGTCTGCTCTTATTTCCTGTGATGCAGAGGATATATACAAAACGCCGGGATTACTGAAAGTAGCTATAAACAGATGCCCGTTCCTTGCCCCCGTCAATGCTTTGAAAGATAAAGATTATCACCGCCTGGGGATAGACAAAGAACTGTGTCTTGTACATTACCGTCAGATTATGGAAAACAGTGCGAACATCATAATCAAACTCAGAAAAAACGAATCAGCTCCTTTCCTTCAGTCTGAAGATCCCGATTTCGGAATATATTCAAAGTTCTTTCCCGATGAAGACAAGAGTCTTTTCCGGGTTATCAGAAATACTCCCCCTGAACAGAGAATCAATCTCAATTTAAGGTTTTCAGATACTAGATGTCCCGAGATGTTGTGGCGTCATATCTGCAGAAACTATCCGGAAAGTCTTGATGAGGATAATCTCAAAAAGTGGAAAAGTTTTGCAGCAACCAGACTTCTATGTCCTCCGGGAGATCCGATTAACGATATTCACTTTGTAGAGAGAAAAATAGTTGAGAAAATGAACAGTACCGAATTTAATGTCGAGCAGAAGCATACTCTGGCTCTTCTTAAAGAGTATGTCGAATCGCTGAAGCGTTATGTAGGGATTAGGGATTAAACTGAAAAATGGGTTTGTTCAATTACTTCAAAGACAGAAAAGAGCGGGTGGGAGACAGGTATATCCTTTGCCTTGACGGTGGGGGAATGCGGGGAATCATTCCGGTTATCATCCTCGAAAAACTTGAGTACTATATGAGAAAAGAGGGGGCGGATAAAACTCTTTCATCCTATTTTGATTTCATTGCAGGCACTTCCACAGGAGGTCTGATTTCTCTTTCACTCACTTGTCCTTCAAAACTCAAACATAACGAGTTTTCAAACGGTCCTCAGATAGACTTATCGGAACTTGAGAACACCTATATGACTATAGGAGAGCAAGTTTTCCCTCCTGTCAATGCAGATTTTTTCGGAATAGGCCGCGCTGTCCGTCAGATTGCATTTGACAAGTATCCTTACACGGGAATAGAAAATCTTCTGAAAAACTGGTTTGAGGATGTTCCGCTCAACAGTGCCGATGTTCCGACTCTTATCATGGCCTATGATATCGGTTGCGGGAAAGAGGCTATGCTGAGAAGCTATAAAGATGAAGGTTTTCTTGCTTGGGAGGCAGGCCGTGCAACAAGTGCGGCTCCCACATATTTTGCTCCGTTTGAAAAGGACGGCAACCTGCTTGCCGACGGTGGTGTAATTGCAAATAATCCGTCACTTTATGCCTATGTCGAGGCAAAGAAAATGTATCCCGAATGCAGATGTTTCCATATTCTCTCAATCGGCACTGCAAACGATATTCATACCACTTCAAGAGACTCTACTTCAGGTTTGCTCAGTTGGATAGATCAGGTTTCTCCGATGTATTCCACTGCCCAAAGAAGGACTGTGGATTACATTATGGAAGATTCGGGACTTGCTGATTATCTGAGAATCAATTCTCCTATGGATACATCTATAAAAATGGATGATATCCGTGAAGAAAGCATGAAAAAGCTCTACAGTTTTGGTGTAGAGCTCTCTGAAAAATATGATGAGCAGCTTCAGCTGTTTGCAAAGCATCTTGTCAAGAGGCACTTTCAAAACTGCCTTCATAAATCTTGAATTTGCCTTTGCGTTTAAAAACACATTTCTGGAGGTACTCCCCAAAACAGAATTTAGTCGGTAAGTTCCTTCAGGATACTTTCAAACCCCTTGCAAGATTTTTCCAGCTGTTCGATTTCAATGTATTCATCTCTCACATGTGCAAGTGATTCAAGTGAAGGGCCGTACCCGATGGAAGGAATACCTGCTTCTCCGCAGAAATGGCTTGCGTTTGTACAGAATGAAAAATGTGAGATTTCAGCTTCAATTCCTGCTTCCTTAAGGCCTTTGAGGGCTTTCTGAACAAGTTCGTGGTTTCTGTCTATTGCCCATGCAGGGAAGTATCTCTTTGCAGTGATTGTTTCTCCTGTCCAGCATTTTTCCCGACCTTCGGCGAGGTATACTTTTGCCTTGAGTCCCGGAATCTTTTTCTTTGTTCTTTCGATAGCTTCTTCAACCTGACCTAGAATTACTTTTTCATCTTCTCCTACAAGTGTTCTTCTGTCAAATGTTGCAACACACTTGGAAGGAACAACCGATGCCCCCGGATAAGGGAATGATTTAATATCGGTAAGTTCAAGAATTCCCTTTCCCAGAAGTTCATGTTCGTTAGGGACGATCTTTCTGATTTCTTCTACAAGAGCCATCATATGATAGACTGCATTTACACCTTTTTCGGGATTGGAAGAATGGCAGCTTACTCCTTCAGTCTCGACAACGACTTCAGCTCTTCCCCTCTGTCCGATTTTGACTGTTGTGGTTGTTGCTTCGCCGATTATGACGAAATCAGGTTTGACCGCTTTTGATATTTCACGGCATGCAACGCCTTCGAAACATTCTTCATGTACCGATCCGGAAACACAGATTTTTCCTGCAAAATCCTTGTTGCACGATTTTGCAAAACGGGAAGCTGCAAGTATCATTGATGTAAGACTTGCAACCATATCACTGGATGCTCTTCCGTAGATTTTTCCGTCAACGACTTCCGCTCCGAACGGTTTGTGTTTCCATTGAGGTTCATCTATTACATCCACATGGTCGATATGTCCGTCCATAAGGATTGTTTTTCCCGGTTTGCTGCCGTTTATTGTTCCGATTACGCTGCCGTATTTATCTATTACAGCACTGTCAAATCCCAGTTCTAGCATCTTCTTCTGCAAGAAAAGTGCTTTTTCTTTTTCTTTTCCGCTGAAACTTGGAATCATAATTGCCTGTCGGGCAAATTCCACAAGTTCTTTATCCTGCATTCTCAATCTCCTATTACAGTTCCTTCGAACGGTTTTCCGTTTAAGATAGCCAAAGTATTCTCAATGTTTCTTCCGTCGGCACAATAAACCGTAAGATTGCTTTGCTGAGCGAGTTTTGATGCTATCGGATCAAAGGGTGCATTTTTCCCCGGATTCCATTCATCTCCGACAATCTTCCTGAAATTCTCCCAGTTTATGGAATCAATCGGCTTGGCATCCGGATTCTTTCTGGGATCATCTGTGTAAACTTTTTTTATGTTCGACAGGTTTACAACCTTGTCTGCACCGAATCTCATTGCAAGATATACTGCATCGGTGTCTGTTGAAAATCCCGGTTTCCATCCTCCTGCAACCAGTATCCGCCCGTTGAATGTTACTTTTTCGTCCGTCGGGTTTGTTACAACTTCATCTTCACAAAGACTTCCGAAGATTGCTTTGACAAGCTGTGCGTTGATGTGAGTTGCCTTGATTCCGATCCAATCCTGTGCGTCGGGACACTGATTATCAGCTTCCGTGACTACTTCCCTGTATGCTTTCTGATAGTCTCTGGCAGGAGCACCGCCTCCGCATACGAAAATCAGTTTTGCATCCTTATTGTCTTCAAGGTATTTTTTTATCCCTGCTGAAAATTTTGACAGAAACTCTGCATCCGGTTTGTCCGGTGAGATGATTGAACCGCCTAATGATAGAACTGATAGTCTCATAATCGTCCTCGTTTCAACTATTATACCACAATCGCAAACCAAATAAAACCGTACTCAAACTATCTGAAATGCATAAATTAACAAATCATGTGTCAAATTTGGAATATAGGGTAAGGAGCATTATCATCAGCTTTGCCGATAGCTCCTGAAAAACAAAACGGAGGGATTACTTATGGATGGTATGAATCAGGTAATCGTAGAAGGAAGACTGGTCAAAGACCCTGAATACAAGGTCTATAAAGATGACAAAGCCTTATGTAAATTCACTATAGCTGTAAAAAAGAGCTATAAAGACAGGAAGAAAGATGCTTGGGTTGAAGAAGTATCATATTTTCTTGTTGAAACTTGGAGAGGGCTTGCAGAAGTATGCTACAAGTATCTTGCTAAAGGTCGCGGAGTAAGGGTAATCGGCGAACTCAAACAGTCGAGATGGACTGACCCTGAAAATGCAAACAAAAAGCGTGATATGGTTTACATTATTGCCGACTATGTTGAATTTCAGGCTCAGAAGAAGAGCACGGAAGAGGTGAACAACAATGCGCATGCAAATGTTCAGCATCATGAAAGCAAGGAGGAACTGGACATCAAGGAAACTGTAGATGTTCTTGATCGGGAGGCTTCTCAAACTGTAACCGAAATTGAAGCAAACTGATTGCAGGGGTCTGTGGTCCCTGCTATCATTCTTAAGAATGAACTACTACGAAAAATGCAGGTTGTGCCCCAACGATTGTCAGGTTAATCGTACTAACGGTAATACGGGTCGTTGCGGCCAATCGGATAAAGTTAAAATTGCTTGGAGCGGGCTTCATAGAGGAGAAGAACCTCCCGTAGCCGGAGAAAAAGGCAGCGGAATGATTTTCTTTTGCGGTTGTCCGCTTCATTGTGCTTATTGTCAGAATTACCAGATAAGCACTGCCGATGCTGCCGGAATAGAAATTACAACAGGAGAGTTGGCAACTGTAATGATTGAGCTTCAGGATTTCGGGGCAGCTTCCCTCAATCTTGTTACAGGAACCCATTTCATTCCCTCAATAATTGATGCTCTTGATATTGCCCGTCAGCAGGGATTTTCACTTCCTGTTGTGTGGAATTCCAGCGGCTATGAATCCGTCGATGCTTTGAAATTGATTGACCCCTACATTGATTTATATCTCATGGATGTTAAAACTCTTGACGGCTGCGTTGCAGAGAGATTCTGCGGTTTGCGTAAATATGCCGATGTAATTATTCCTATGATGAAATTCCTCAAAAGGAGGCATCCTGCAACGGATTTGGAGGGCCGAATAAGCGGTACTCTTGTTCGTCATCTCGTCTTTCCCGGTACGATTGATGCAACTCTGCATTTCCTGCAATGGTATGCAGATAATTTCAAAGATTGTTGCAGACTGTCTCTTATGACACAATTCGTTCCTCCCAAAGAGAATCCCGGTTTTGAGAAAATAACTGATGAAGAGTACCGAATGCTTCAGAACAAACTTGAGGAATTGGAAATAGACGGTTTTATTCAAGAACGAAGTGACAACGAAATACTCTGGATTCCCGATTTCAATAAAGATCAACCGTTCCCTGAATCTTTTGCAGACCCTCTGCCGTTCTTTCTCCGCCTCCGTAAACAAAAAACAAACTGAATGGCCTCCCTCAACTGCCGGCTCCTGCTTCCCACCCGCTTTTGAACGGTTTACTTCTGGTTTTGTCCAATTTTGGGACAAACAGCAACCTGTTTTGTCCAATTTCACCGGTGAAGGATCTTTTCAGCTACCGGTTGTATCATCTCATTCAGTTTTGGGACAATTCACCGGCTCTTTTGTCCAGTTTTGGGACAATTCGCTGTCCGTTTTGTCCAATTTCACCGGTGAAGGATCTTTTCAGCTACTGGTTGTATCATCTCATTCACTTTTGGACAATTCACCGGCTCTTTTGTTCAGTTTTGGGACAATTCGCTGTCCGTTTTGTCCAATTTCACCGGCTGGAAAGTCATATCATATCAGCTGTTGCTCTATCAAAAAAGGTTTTCTCTTCGCAAATTCAAATTCAATCTTCACAAATATCAGTTTTGAAAGTACCTCAATGACATAAAACATTAAATGACAAACAATTCAAATGACGAATAATTGTCTTTGTGAGGATTTGAATGTAATATTGAACAACGGAGATGAATGAATGAGTGAAGTAATACTTAACAACGATAATTTTGAATCGGAAGTATTGAACAGTGACAAACCTGTTCTTGTAGATTTTTGGGCAACATGGTGCGGACCATGCAAGATGATAGCCCCTTTTGTAGCAAAAATTGCACAGGAGTATGACAGTCAAATCAAAGTCTGTAAAGCAGATGTAGATGAATGCCCTGACATTGCACAGAGCTTCAATGTCAGTTCTATTCCGACATTACTGATATTCAAAGGAGGAGAGGTTGTTGCTTCCCATGTAGGAGCTGCCAGCTATCCTTTGATTGAAGCACTGGTCAGAGATAATATCTGAGAGATACTTTCAAATCCAATCTTCACAAATATCAGTTTTGAAAGTACCTCCTGAGAAAAAGATTGAATTAATTTATTACAACGCAATAAGTTGAATATTTTCAATGCTGAAAAGGGAATTAGTATGCGGAGGTTTATATGCTGCGCAGCCGGTTCCCTTTTTCTATTATACTATTGCTTGCAATAATGATTACATCATGCGGATGTTCGCAACCACAGGTAAGCGTAAAAGCCGCCATGACCGGAAACTCCAATCCGCCCGTACTGTTGAAAGTTGAATCATTGGATCGAGAAACTGTAAGGCTGGTGTTCGATAAGGAAATAAAAGTATATCAGAATTCCTTTGACCCATTTGAAGCATACTCGGACGGCTACGGAATAGTCGTGAATCTTCCATCTGAACTTGCGCCGGGCAAACAAATAATGCTCAGCGGAAGAGTAGAGGATTATGATGGCAATACATCCGATTTCAGAACACCGGTTTGGGGATACAATACTGAACTTGCAGGAATGTTGATTAACGAAATTGCCACAAAAGACGAACCTAAAACGGAAATATTGATTACTGCCGACGGTAATACCGCAGGAGCAGTATTGTACAACGGGATTCCGTCCGACCATGAAGGCATGGCAATTCTGCCGGACCTGAATGTATCAAAAGGAGATTATTTAGTTGTTTGGTGGACTGAATCAAAAAGCAGAGAATACGGAAATGACATTATGGCAGACATCTCACTCGTTGGAAAAGGTTACAGCAACAACGGAATCCAGACATTGGCAGAATCTCCCGCTGAAGGAGCAAAAGTTCTGGATTGCATTGTTTACAGCAACAGCTCATCAACCTACAGCGGATTCGGAAACTCTGCAACAGAATCAAGGGTAAAAAAGGCCGTGAGTGAACTATGGTGGAATGATATGACAAAACCTGTCAGTTCAAAATCAACTACAAAGCTGAGAACAATGAGCAGATATCTGAACTCTCCGGATACTGACAGTTGTGACGATTGGTATGTTGTAAAAGATTCCGGAGCAACATTCGGGAACGCAAATACATCGGAAGCATACATCCCGAAATGACATATACTCCATCCTTTGTTTTTTCCCAGAGCAACATACAAAACTCCTTTTTAATTCTCAGGCGTTCTTTGAACCCGCTGAACGATAGTGTGAAAAACTTTAAAATACGACAGTATTTCTCAGTTTTCAGAGGTACTTTCAAAACTGATATTTGTGAAGAGAAAACCATTTTTGATAATTGATGTAATACTTTGTGTATTATGAAAGTAGCAAAAATGTGTTTTTAAACGCAAAGACAAATTCAGGATTTATGAAGACAGTTTTGAAAGTACCTCTTCACGCTACATTTATCGAGTCCGAATTTACACCTGATTTAATAAAGTTCGTTTTGCAAGTTGCTCCTGAATTCAGGTAGATGGGCTTTTGCACTTAGCAATACAGATGAAATAACTGTGTTGCAATCTGTTGCAAAACAGTTTATTTTTTGAATATACACCTTAATTACAGGAGAATCACCAATGTCAAAAATTGTAATTGCACTCGGCGGAAACGCACTGGGAAATACAGCATACGAGCAACTTGAGCTGGTAAGAGAAACAGCAAAGCCGATAGTTGACCTTATTGCAGAAGGCAATGAAGTAGTAATCGCACACGGAAACGGACCTCAGGTCGGAATGATCAATCTTGGAATGTCAACAGCTGCCGAAGCAAAGGCAATTAAGGCAGATATGCCGTTTCCTGAATGTGGAGCGATGAGTCAGGGATACATAGGATATCACCTTCAGAATGCCATTGGAAACGAACTAACTGCCAGAGGGATCAAAAAGGAAGTTGTCACAGTCGTAACGCAGGTTCTTGTTGATGAGAACGATAAAGCATTCAAAAATCCGACAAAGCCGGTAGGAGCATTTTACGACAAGGAAACAGCAGAACGGATTGCCCGTGAAAAAGGCTATACAATGGTTGAAGATGCAGGAAGAGGATACAGACAGGTAGTACCTTCCCCCAAACCGGTAGATGTAGTTGAAAAAACTGCAGTAGAAGCTCTGATTAAGTCGGGCTGTGTTGTAATTACAGTCGGCGGAGGCGGAATTCCTGTAGTCTGCAAGGACGGAAAACTCTACGGAACACCCGCCGTAATAGACAAGGATTTTGCATCTGAAAAACTTGCAGAACTGGTTGATGCAGACGAGCTTGTAATTCTCACGGCTGTAGAAAAAGTTGCAATCAACTACAACAAGCCAAATGTTGAATGGTTAACATCCCTGACTCCGGAAAGAGCAAAGGAACTGGCTGCAGAAGGACATTTTGCACCCGGATCAATGCTTCCGAAAGTACAGGCTGCAGTCCAGTTTGCAGAAAGCAAGAAAGGAAGAAAAGCAATCATCACATCTTTGTCAAAGGCTCTTGAAGCACTTAACGGCAAAACAGGAACGGTGGTTGAGCAACAGTAAAAATTTGGCATTCTTTGAAACCTGCTGAAAATAGTGTGAAATACTTTTAACTACGGCAGTATTTCTCAGCTTCAGTTATATTCATCAAGTTCAGATTCGCACCTGACTTATTAAAGTTCGTTTTGAAAGCTCCGGAACAGAAGCTCCGAAACAGATGTTTATGCAAGACAGGCTCCCTTGAAAGAGGGGCCTTTTTTATTGTAAAATTCAGGCAAGAGGGGAGTGCGAAAGAATGAGTATCATAAAACCTCATAAGTTAGGCATCATCATGGGGCCGGGTTCGGAATATCTGGCAGGAAAGGTTGTAAAGCATTTAAGAACACTTTACATCGAACGCTACAATAAGCTGTCAAAGAATCTCGAGAAAAGATATAACATCACGGCAGAAGAAGTGTTGAAATTTTCTTCGTTCATTGACGATTTGGGAAACAAGAAAATACCTGCAGGAAAGTATCCGGACGAATATGTATGTCCGAGCTTCTCCATTCCTGTAAAGTACACGAAGTTTCTCAACGGAGAAGTAAAAGCTGAAATTCAGGAACCGGTAAGAGGACTTAAACTCTACATAATTTACGATGTGTCCAATGAAGCACCCATAAAAGTCGCCGGATGTGAAGAACCTCAGAAATTCTCTGTGAATGACCACCTGATGTTCATATTTACGACAGTTCAGGCTGCCCGACTTGCCGGAGCTGAAGGAGTAACACTTGTTCTCCCTTCATACCCGTACTCAAGACAGCATAAGAAAAGTTCCAGAGAAGCCCTGACAGCTTCACTGTTCGGACAGTTCTGTGAAACACTTGGAATTGAAAGAATCATCACACTTGACATTCACTCCAAGGAAATCGAGAACTGTTTCAGAACAACACATCTGGAGAATCTCCATGCTTCATACCAGATTCTTGTCGAACTGAAGAGAATCATCAATATATCAGACCCTGATATCACAATCGTATCCCCTGATACCGGAGCCGTATCAAGAAATAAGTTCTATGCACAGTTGCTCCACAGACCATTGGCAATGCTTTACAAGGAAAGGGATTATTCGATTGTTACAACGGATGCAAAGCATAACAATATCAAGAGCATAAATCTGCTCGGAAATGTTGAAGGTAAAACGGTGATTATGGCAGATGATATGCTCGCAAGCGGAGGCACAATGCTCATCGCAATGAGAAAACTCAGAGAACTCGGAGCAAAGAAAATCATATGTATAATCAGTCTTCCTCTTTTTAACGGTAATGCTGTTGAAAATTTTGATACAGCCTTCAAGGAAGGTGTATTTGATTATGTAATCGGTACAAATGCCGTTTATCATGACGATACACTCTTGTCAAAGCCATGGTACATTCAGACTGATATAAGTGAATTATTTGCAAGAACCATCAGCCGACTCCACCATGGAAGAGCAATCAGTCCGTTGCTTGATAACAGAAAGATTGTTCAGCGCTTGGTAGATGAAGAACAGAACAAGGGATTTGTTCAGGATTGAAAAATGGATATATCCAATCGTATCAAAGGATTTCAGGCATCCCCGATAAGAAGACTGACACCGTATGCATCTGCTGCAAAGAAAAAAGGCATCAAGGTTTATCATCTCAATATCGGCCAGCCTGATATCAAAACACCTGTAGAAGCAATAAAAGCCATTCATGAATATCCGATGGACATAATTGCATACGGAGAGAGTGACGGAAGTTGTGAACTGCGTTGTGCTATTGCAGAGTATTACAAAAGTTTCGGAGTAAACATCACGGAGGACAATGTCCTGATTACAACCGGCGGTTCGGAAGCTTTGCTCTTCTCGTTTATGACATTGTGCGATCCCGGTGATGAAATCATTGTTCCGGAGCCCTATTACACGAATGTTCACTCTTTTGCAAGAATGGCAAATGTTAATATTGTTCCTATTACAAGTACTCTCGATCAGTCTTTTGCCCTTCCTCCTTTAGGTGAAATCGAAGAAAGAATTACAAGTAAGACAAAGGCCATTCTGCTATGCAGCCCGAATAATCCTACAGGTCATATCTATACATCTAAAGAGTTTGAAACAATACTTGGGATGTGTAAGAAAAATGATATCTTCTTAGTAGTTGACGAAGTTTACAGAGAGTTCTGTTACGACGGACTTCTTTTCACAAGTATTCTCAAGTATGAAGAATATGCTGACCGTGTCATCTGTGTTGACAGTTTTTCAAAGAGATTTTCCATGTGCGGTGCAAGAGTCGGAGCTCTTATTTCAAGAAATCCGAATGTCATTCATGAGACTTTGAAACTGTCTCAGGCAAGGCTTTGTCCTCCTGCAGTAGAGCAGGCAGCTGCAGTTGCTGCATTTAAGGCTCCTGGAACATACATTAAAGGAGTAAAGAAAGAATACGAGAAAAGAAGGAACTTCATTGTTGAAGCTTTGCGTGCCATTCCGGGTGTGAAATGCTGCCCTCCGAACGGTGCCTTTTATCTGATAGCAGAACTTCCTGTGGACAATGCAGAAGATTTTGCTATCTTTATGCTGAAGGATTTCAATCTAGACAATGAAACCGTAATGCTTGCACCCGCCGAAGGATTTTACGAAACCAAGGATCTCGGAAGAAATCAGGTCAGAATCGCCTATGTACTTAATACGGAAGATTTGGCCAAAGCCTGTAAATGTCTGAAAGTAGGTCTTGAAGAGTATCGAAAAAAATATCCTGGATTTTCCAGTTGAGGATTTATAATGAACTACAATCAATTTTGGAATAACAATACAATCGAAGATTTTGAAGAGATTCTGAATGTCAAGGAAGATAAGGACATCGAAAAAACAGAAGCGGTCGAGACAGAAACAAATGAAGATATAAGTTGGGAAGAAGAATTTGACATTGATGAAAACGAAGAAAGTCAGGAATACATCAATGACTATGACGATTCTGATAATGAGTCATATTCATTTCTGAGCGAACAGGAAGAGATTGA
>JAZLEZ010000062.1:0-8215 GCA_045615505.1 Sphaerochaetaceae bacterium
CAACCTGCGTGTAAGGCAGGGGCTCTCCCGCTGAGCTACATCGCCGAACGTTGAAAAATTTATCAAATAGGGCAGAAAGTGTCAACAATAAGTTCAGCAGACTTCTTTTTTTTTTACTTGAATGTTAATATTAGCTGGTAATTAGGGAGAACAATATGATTCTTACTGCAAAAAATCTGAGACTTGAAGCAAAGAAAGTACTGAAAAACAGATATTGGTGGGTAACATTGGCCGCATTTCTGTCAATTCTGTGTACATTGATAATTGCATGGATTTGCAAAGAAGTTACAGATTGCCGTCCGAACTGTTTTTTCTGCTGCGGTTTTTTTTACGGATTGTTAATAGCTTTTTCAATACTTATTTCATTTGCATTATTGCTTCTCAACTCAACTGTGGGTTTAGGGTTTGTCAAGTTTGTTACGAAGCTCTATGAATGTGAGGAGAAACCATCCCTTGATACACTTTTCGATTACTTCAAACAGTATAAGTGGAAGGCCTTTTGGCTTGACATTTTGATTGACCTTAAGATACTTGCATGGGGGCTTTTACTGATAGTGCCCGGAATCATTGCAGGAATCAGATATTCACAGGCAAAGTTCATTCTTGCGGAAAATCCTGAATTAAGTGCAATAGAAGCCATCAGCAGAAGCAAAGAAATGATGAAAAATCAAAAATGGAAATACTTCTGTTTCAGACTCAGCTATATAGGATGGTTTGTTCTTGCAAGTATTGTTCCCGGAGGGCAAACAATGTTGTTGCCTTACTCTTTGAGCGGATGTGCTGCGTTTTATCTGGACAGAACAGGAAGACTTTCAAAGGAAGAGAATACAGAGAATGCCGGACAGAGCAACTGTTGAACAGATAAAGAATGAAATAGGTCGTGTGCATTTGATGGCAGTCTCCAAAACACGAAGTCTTGAAGAAATTATGCAGGCCTACGAAATGGGCATCAGAATTTTCGGAGAGAATCATGTTCAGGAAATAGTTGCAAAGTTTTCCGACGGGAAACCGGATGATATGGAAGTCCATATGATAGGACATCTACAGTCAAATAAGGTTTCCAAAGTAGTCTCTTTGGTTGATATGATAGAAAGTGTTGATTCCTATTCACTGTTGGTAAAAATCAACAATGCGTGTGAAAAAATCGGGAAGGTCATGCCGGTGCTTCTGGAACTGAATACAAGCGGAGAAGAATCAAAAAGCGGATTTGACACAGAAGAGGAATTGACAGACTGTTTACGGAAATCTTCCGGCTTGAAAAACATAGTCGTAAAAGGACTGATGACCGTAGGTCCTGTGGCATGTCCGGAAGACAGAAAAGATGAACTGACAAGAGTTGCATTCAGAAAATTAAAAATTTTATACGATAAGTGCGGTTTGTCCGTACTCTCAATGGGAATGAGCGGCGATTATGCAATAGCAGTGGAAGAGGGCTCTACACAGGTGAGAATAGGAACCAAAATCTTCGGAGAAAGAGTGTATGATTAAAAAGATTGTGGCGCTGATTCTTTTAGTTGTTATTTGCTCATCTACGCTGTTTGCCCTCGATATGACGAATGCAGAGCCGTATTCAAAAGATGAGTTTCCCAAATGGGAACTCAATCTCAGAAGAACCGAAATTATTTTTTTCGGAACAATTCCCGTAGCGTATCCTCTTACATCTTTGGTATGTGATATTGCAAATAAAGATCTGGATTTTTGGGAGAAGGTTGGAGTCTCGGCCGCAGTTGCAGCAGGAGTTGCACTAACCGACTTCATTATAGGTTTAATCAAGGCCGAATGAGAGTAGAAAAGAATTACGATTTCAACAATATTTCTCTTGAATCAAAGCAGAGAGTTGATTCTTTTCTTGCTGCAAATATTGAAGGACTTTCCCGAAGTGCTCTTACCGGAAAAGACTGTGAAATCTATATCAACGGAGTTGCTTCAAAAAAAAGTGACAGTGTAAGAAGCGGAGACAATGTATCGCTTTTTTATTCGGCAGAAGTATTTGACAAGGTTGAACCGGAACCTCTCGAATTGGATATTCTTTATGAAGATTCCTCAATGCTCGTAATCAACAAGGCACAGGGGATGGTTGTTCATCCAGGAGCAGGTAACATTCACGGAACTGTTGTAAATGCTTTGGCTTTCAGATACGGACAGAGTTTTATTGATTCAATGGCTGATGAATGCGATGTTAAGAGACCCGGAATCGTTCACAGATTGGATAAGGATACAAGCGGAGTACTGGTAATTGCACTAACTTCTCAGGCCCATGCCGATTTGTCAGCTCAGTTTCAGAACAGGGAGATAAAGAAATACTACTATGCACTTTGTGACGGTTTTTTCCCAAAACGGGATGACTTCATAGAATGTCAGTTGGGTCGGGATAGATTTGACAGAAAGCTTTTTGCAGTTGTGAACAGCGGCGGCAAGTATTCCAAAAGTCATTTTACAGTTGAAAAACAATATGACAAATGTGCTTTGGTTAAGGTGAGAATCTATACCGGAAGAACACATCAGATAAGGGTTCATATGAAGAGCATAGGGCATCCGGTAATAGGGGATGTGCTGTACAATAACCAACTTTCCCATTTTGAAGGAAAAACTCTTATGCTTCACAGTTACAGCCTTGAAATAAAACACCCTGTCACAGGAGAAATAATGACATTCAAAGCACCGGTTCCCGAAAGATTTGCATTTGCACAAGAGGTATGCAGATGAAAGGAAGCGTATTGAGGTCCATCAACAATATTTACTCTGTAAAAGGTGAAGATAACAGGATTTACAGTTGCAGAATCAAAGGAAAAAAACTTGAGCAGGCAAAGGGTGAGTATAACCCTATAGTTGCCGGAGACATAGTAGAATTTGATACAGTAGGAAATTCAGAAGGATTGGTTACTCTCAGGCAAGACAGAAAAACCGAGTTCTCCAGATGGAATGTCAAAAGTCAGAGCAATCAGACAATATGTGCAAATATGGATATGGTTGTCTGTGTCTGTTCCGTGGAAAGTCCTCCTTTCAGACCCAGATTCATAGATAGGGTGATAGCCTGTTGCAGAAATGTTCCCATACTGATATGTATGAACAAATCCGATATCCTTATGACAGAAGATGAATTTCGGAGATTTTCCCTCTATAAAAAACTGGGTTTTGATGTTGTTTCTGTATCATCACAAACAGGTGAAAACATAGATAAACTGATTGAAAAAATAAAAGGAAAAACAGTATCTTTCGTAGGTCAGAGCGGAGTGGGAAAAAGTTCACTTGTCAACGCACTTCTGGGAGCTGATCAAAGGGTAGGAGATATCAGCGAAAAGTACAACAGAGGATGTCATACGACCAATTATTCTTTTGTCATAGAGGGAAAAGATTTTACCGTTATAGATACTCCGGGTTTCAGGGAAATTTCCGTACCTCATGATGATGTGCATCTGGTGTCAAAGGCATTTCCTGAATTCAGTGAATGCAGATGTGTTTACGACTCTTGTCTTCATATCAATGAACCTGGATGTGAAGTCATACGGAAAGTAGAAGACAAACTGATAAATGCAGACAGATATGAAAGCTATCTGAGAATACTGCAAAGTATGGAAGACAGACTTCCGGTTTGGAGCAGAAATGTTCAAAAGAACAGCAAGTGATTTGGGACTGGATCAGGTTCTTGAAAATGTTGCCTCTTATGCATTGAGTTTACAGGGAAAATCCGCTGTAAAAAGAGCAATACCTGTATTTGAAGAAAAACAATATTCATTCAGGCAGGAAAATGTTACTTCTGTTATAAATGCTCAGATAAAAGCACAGACACAGGAATTGTCAGCAGAGATTTTTTCTGATATTTCCCCGGTATTCGATTTCATCCTTCAGAATCCTACAGGCGCATTGGAAGGTCCTTTGATTTATGATGTCGGACAATACATAAAAAGTGCAGTTATTCTCAGAAAAATATTCTGTCTTAATTCAGAAGGTGCGGATATCTCTCAAATTATTTCGGAACCGGATGAAGAATTGTGTTATCTCAGTCAGGAAATATTCAGGATTCTTGATTCTGACGGAACTGTAAAGGAAAGCTATCCCAGTGTTAGGGCTTTAATTGAAAAAGCTGAAGCAAAGAGAATTGAAAGAACAAGAACTGCATCAGAGTTGCTCCGGGAAAATAATGAACTTATGAACGGAGACAATGCAGTACTGCGTAACGGAAGACTTGTTCTGCCGGTGCGTAACGATATGCATTCAAAAATGAGCGGTTATGTTCAGGGGTGTTCTCAAAGCGGAGCAACGGTTTTTATGGAACCGTTCAGACTTGTTGATATGAACAATGCCGTAAATATTGCTGTACAGGAAATAGAAATCGAAATTGCCAGATTGCTGAATTACCTTACTGTGATGATAAGAAAGACTGAACAAAAACTGCGGATTCTGGTTTCTCAGATTACAGAAGCTGACTTTCTCTATGCATTTGCAACTTGGGCACGGAAAAACAATTGCTGCAAAGTATCATACAATGAGAAATACACCTGCAATCTGTTAAATGCAAGGCATCCTCTTCTTAAAGAAAACTGTGTTCCAATCGATCTTATAATTGATAATTGTTTCAAGGCAGTTGTACTTACAGGACCAAACGCCGGCGGAAAAACAGTAACTATGAAAACGGTAGGATTGTTTTCGCTGATAAATCAGATATGCGGATATATTCCAGCCTCGGACGGTTCCTCTTTGGCTTTGTTTGACAGGGTTTTTACCGATATAGGAGACGATCAGAGTATAGAAAACCGACTTTCGACTTTCAGCGGACACATGAAATCCATAAGCTTCGTTTTAAGGTCCGTTACAGCCGATTCTCTGGTGATTCTGGACGAACTGGGAAGCGGAACGGATCCTCAGGAAGGAGCTGCTCTTGCCCGTTCGATTTTGGAGTACTGCACAAATCGTGCGAAATTGACTTTGACTACAAGTCATCACGGAGTACTTAAACAGTATGCATATTCTTCGGAAAATGTTCTTAATGCTTCAATGGAATTCGATGAAAAGACTCTTGAACCTACATTCAAAGTAATCAGCGGTCTGCCCGGCGAAAGTCACGCAATCGATACTGCAATAAGAATGCATCTGCCGAAATCTGTAACAACCAATGCCCAGAAATATATGGGAAAGGAAGCTGTTAAAATCAGTTCAATCATCAGAGGTCTTGAACAGAAAAGAAAAGAAACGGATGAAATGAATTCCGAAATAACAATAAGACTGAACGAAGTAAAAAAACAACAGAAAGAACTTGCGGAAAAAGAAAGAAAAGTCGCTGCATTTGAAAACAACTTCAAAAAAGAACAGCTCAGAGACTTTGATGTTTTTGTTAAGGGAATCCGAAAGGAGCTGGAAGGCCTTGTCCGGGAACTGAGAGAAGGTGAAATAACAAAGGAAAAAACAAAGAAAGTCAAAGAGGAAATACTGAAACTTGAAAAAATAAAAAATGACCGCGAAGAAAAGATAAAAGAGCGGGAGAGTGAACTTGAATATCAGGATTATGAAGAGCTGTTGCAAAGTGCGGAAAATGTTCATCTGAAAGCAGGAATGGATGTACTGTGCGGACAGTTCAAAAGAGAAGGAACAATCATAAAAGAAGCGGGACACGGAAAATGGATTGTTGCCATAGGTACTATGAAGTTTACTTTCAAAGAAACAGAGCTGGCAGTTCCCCGACGCACTGTTGAAAGAAAAAATTATATATTTGAGAAGGGCTCACAAGCTCCTATGCCGAAATTGAATCTCGATTTGAGAGGAATGAGGTTGGTTGAGGCTCTTGAAGCAATAGATGATGAAATTGAGGCATGTTATGTTCATGGAATTACCTCTTTTTCCGTTATACACGGTTACGGGGACGGAATTCTTTCATCCGGTATTCAAAAACATCTTAAAATGAATGAAATTGTTGCAGAATATCATTTTGCACATCCTGACGACGGCGGTCAGGGAAAAACTTATGTTACTTTGAAGTGAGGCAATATGGGAAAATTCACCTTGACCAATCTTAAAACGGATAAAATCAGAACTTACGAAGCAGAAGATGTTCAGAAGGCTATTATCGACATGCGATTCAAACTGGATTTAGGACTTTATGAAGATGCCGAGTTGCAGAATGAGTACGAAAAGACAGGTCTTGAAGTTTTCAGATTCGATGTGGCGGAGGAAAAATGAAAAACAGAAAGATTCCTAAACCCGGCGAGGATGCCAGACAGGATTTTGAAGATTTTATTACAGCTTTGGATGCTTTGAACGATATGTCGGAACAGATGTGGAATGCCGGAATGAATGAAAAAGCCTGTCTGACAGATGCTCAGATATATGAATCGTCAAGAAAAATACTTGGGGAAACACATCCGGGAACACTCAAAGCCATGTATAATTATGCACTGGGACTTGCAAAAACAAACAGAAATGAAGAATCTGCAGAAATTCTGAATAAATATGTAGAATTGAACGACGCAATTAAAGACGCAATTAAAGAACGCAATTAAAGAAAAACAATAAGACTTGCGTCATACTGAATATCCATTATAATTATACTTTGTATTGAATTAAGGTGGTATTATGGAATTACAGATTAAGGATTTGGTTGATTCTATTAAGAAAGACGGAATAGAAGCAGCAAAAAAGGAATCTGACACAATTATCAAGCAGGCTCAGGCAAAGGCAGATGCAATAGTTGAAAAGGCCAAAGCCGAGGCTGCAAAGATTTTTGAAGAAAACAGAAAAGAAATAGAGATTCTCAGGGAAAGTGCTGCTGTAAATGCCCAGCAGGCAAGACGCGATGCAGTTCTTTCATTTAAGTCAGAAATAGAAAATCAGTATAAACGGATTTTATCGGAAAAGGTTAAAAATACACTGAATGACAATGCTCTTGCAGAGATTATCAAGGCTGCAGTTTCCGATAAGGATGTATCAAAACTCAAAGCAGAGGTCAGGGAAGTTACAGACTCTTTAAAAGCTCAGCTTGCTGAGGAGATTGAAAAAGGTCTTGAAATCAAACCTGTCAGAAATATAAATGCAGGATTCAGACTCTCATCAAAGGACGGTTCGGGTTATTTTGACTGTACAGATGAAGAAATTGCACAGATGCTTGTGCCTTTCTTCGGTGAATTGAACATCTGACGGAGTAGGTTTTGGCTTCTTACTACTATCTTATTGCCAGTCTTCCTACATTGAAAACAGACTCACCGATGCCTTTCAGCTACGATGAATTTCTTGCTATGTGTGAAAATACGGTCAGCCGTGATGTTTTCACGACATTGAAGAATCTTTCTCTTTCATCGGATAAAGGTCCCCTTATGAAACAATGGGGAGATTTTTACAACAGGCTGATGAAAGCTCTTGCAAAAGAGAGATCTGCAAGATTGGGTAAACCTTTCAACGAAAATGTGGACAAAGACGAATTAACGGACAAAGCTGTGGACGCTGCACTTGCAGCGGAGAATCCTCTTGAAGCTGAAAAAGTTCTGCTCGAATATCAGTTCGATTATCTTGACAGCCTAGTTGCAATGCACAGTTTTGATGATTATGTATTGTTCGGATATGCAGTCAAGCTCAGATTGCTTGAAAGACAGACTGCATTCGATAAGGAAAAAGGAAAAGAAGAATTCAGAAGGCTGTTTGATAACATTCAGCAGCAGATTCTCAGCATATAATCGGAGAAAACAATGGATATGAAAAAAGGTTATGTAATCGGTGTTAACGGAAACATGGTTACAGTAAAGTTTGACACATCAATCACAAAAAACGAAGTCGGTTATATTCTTGTGGGTGACACAAAACTCAAAGGTGAAGTCATCAGAGTCAACGGAGATACTGCAAGTATGCAGATTTACGAAATGACCAACGGAATCAAAGTCGGAGATGTTGCTGAGTTTACAGGAGAACTTCTTTCCGTAGAACTGGGACCCGGTTTGCTTACACAGGTATTTGACGGACTTCAGAATCCTCTTCCGGATCTTGCAGAAAAATGCGGATTCTTTCTTCAGAGAGGCGTTTATCTTAATCCGATTCCTGATAAAGATTGGGAATTTACTCCGTGCGTAAAAGCCGGAGATAAGGTCAGAGGCGGTGATTCCATAGGT
The DNA here is from genome assembly GCA_045615505.1 of Sphaerochaetaceae bacterium. GTDB lineage: Bacteria > Spirochaetota > Spirochaetia > Sphaerochaetales > Sphaerochaetaceae > JAZLEZ01. Next base: position 8,091 of record JAZLEZ010000062.1, read on the forward strand.
TCAGTTCCTGAGGGGCTTTTCGACCATAAAATCATGGTTCCTTTTGAACTTGCAGACGAAATTTGGACTGTAAAGGATATTGTAGGAAAAGGAACTTATAATGTCAGAGCCGTAATTGCAACGAT
>JAZLEZ010000063.1:0-10359 GCA_045615505.1 Sphaerochaetaceae bacterium
ATGAAGAAGACGGCAGAAGACTATCTCGGTGAGTCGGTTACTGAAGCTGTTATCACTGTTCCTGCATATTTCAATGATGCACAGCGTCAGGCAACAAAGGATGCCGGAAAGATTGCCGGTCTTGAGGTAAAGAGAATCGTAAACGAACCTACAGCTGCAGCTCTGGCTTACGGTTTCGGAAAGGATTCCTCCAAGGATGAAAAAATTGCGGTTTATGATCTGGGCGGCGGTACTTTTGATATTTCGATTCTTGAACTGGGAGACGGTGTTTTTGAAGTAAAGTCAACAAACGGAGATACACATCTAGGCGGAGACAACTTTGACCAGAAGATTATCGAGTGGATGGTGGACAGTTTCAGAAAAGATACCGGAATCGATCTTTCAAAGGATAAGATGGCTCTTCAGAGATTGAAGGAGGCCGCAGAAAAAGCTAAAATCGAGCTTTCAAACTCAACATCAACAGACATTAACCTTCCGTTCATTTCTGCCGATGCAACAGGCCCTAAACATCTTCAGATGACTCTCTCAAGGGCTGCTTTCGAGCATCTTGTTGAAGATCTCATCGAGAGAACAAAGATTCCTTGCCAGAATGCTTTGAGAGATGCAGGACTTTCTGCTTCCGATATAGATGAAGTCATTCTTGTCGGCGGTTCTACTCGTGTTCCCAAGGTACAGGAAACCGTAAAGGCTCTGTTCGGAAAGGAACCTCACAAGGGAGTCAATCCTGATGAAGTTGTTGCAATGGGTGCGGCAATTCAGGGCGGAATTCTCGGCGGAGATGTCAAAGATGTTCTTCTTCTTGATGTTACTCCTCTCAGCCTTGGTATTGAGACTCTCGGCGGAGTTACAACAAGGCTCATTGAACGCAATACTACAATTCCTACAAGAAAGAGTCAGATTTTCTCAACAGCCGCAGACGGACAGACTGCTGTAAGTATTCATGTTCTTCAGGGTGAAAGAGAAATGGCTTCGCAGAACAGAACACTGGGAACTTTTGATCTTGTAGGTATTCCTGCAGCTCCGAGAGGTGTTCCTCAAATTGAGGTTACATTCGACATTGATGCAAACGGAATCGTTCATGTTTCCGCAAAGGACCTTGGTACAGGCAAGGAACAGAGTATTCAGATTACTTCTACAAGCGGTCTTGATGAAAAGGATATCGAAAAGATGGTCAAGGAAGCAGAGATGCACGCCGAGGAAGATAAGAGGGAAAGAGAAAAGATAGATGCAAGAAACAATGCAGACAATCTTGTTTACAGCACTGAAAAATCACTTAAAGACTACGGTGATAAGATTAACGCATCAGACAAGGCTGCCGTTGAAAGTGCCCTTGCGGATTTAAAGAGTTCTCTTTCAAATCAGAATGCTACAGCTGATGAACTGAAGAAAAAGAGCGAGGCTCTCCAGCAGGTTTCTTATAAACTTGCAGAAGAAATGTACAAGAATGCAAACCCTCAGGGGCAGCAGGGAGGTCCTCAGAACGGTCCTGATATGGGTTCCTGTGCAGGTTCAGATGCAGGAGCTCAGGGCGGAAACCCTGGAGCCGGTGCTCAGGATGCTGACTACGAGGTAGTCAATTGATTAAACATATAAGTTTAACTTAATATGAAAAGGCCGGCCGGAAGACCGGCCTTTTTGAGGATATAAATGGCTAACAAGAGAGATTATTATGAAGTACTGGGTGTTTCAAAGAATGCATCTCAGGAAGAAATAAAAAAAGCCTACAGAAAACTTGCTGTTGCAAATCATCCGGACAAAAATCCGGGGGATAAGGCTGCAGAGGAGAGATTCAAGGAAGCTACGGAAGCTTATGAAGTTCTCGGAGATGAGAACAAGCGTAAGAACTATGATGCTTACGGCTTTGCAGGTGTAGAAGGTCAAAACGGCGGTTACAGCAGGGCATATTCGGATTTCTCGGATATATTCTCAGGAAGTTTTTCAAGTATTTTCGAAGATTTGTTCGGCGGCGGAAGTTTCTCTTCAGGGTTCAGCGGTTTCGGACAGAATTCTTCCCGGTCTTCACGGGGTGCCGGTGTTGGGCAGAGTATCAGAGTCAATACGGAAGTTTCCCTTGAACAGATTACAGAAGACTTCAAGCAGGAACTTACATACCAGCATCAGGTTTTTTGCGAAGCCTGTCATGGAACAGGGGCAAGAAACGGGCGTGATTCACATAAGACCTGCCCGACCTGCGGTGGCGTCGGACAGGTGAGACAGAGCGCAGGTTTCTTTGCCATGGCAAGAACCTGTCCTGCCTGCGGCGGTGCAGGTTTTGTTATTGATGATCCCTGTCCGCAGTGCAGGGGTACCGGTACCGTCAGGAAAAGTTCTACTCTTAAAATCAAGATTCCTGCAGGTATTCCCGGCGGAAGTGACATCATTATTCCTCAGATGGGTAATGCCGGTGCAAACGGAGCAACTCCGGGAGATCTTTATGTGAGAGTAAATGTTCGTCCTCACAGGTATTTTGTCCGTCAGGATTCGGACCTTTTTGTTCAGATTCCCATTTCCGTTACTCAGGCTGCTTTGGGTTTGGATATTGAGGTAAAAACACTTACGGGCCAAAAGGTGAAGGTTTCTGTTCCTGCCGGTATTCAGAGCGGGAAAATCGTCCGTGTAAAGGGTCAAGGGCTTGTAAAATACAAGAGCAACTCAAAGGGTGATTTGTATATAAAATTCAGAATAGATACGCCAAAACATCTTTCACTAAAGGCAAGAAAGCTCATGCAGAATCTTTCCGATGTTATGGGAGAGAATTCCAGTCCTGATCCTGAAGTATTTGAAGAGGTCTGATTATGGGTACAAAGATTACCGGAATACATGCTATTGAAGAAGCTTTGAAGAATGCAGGAAGAGGCTCTACCTTATACCTGATTCGGGGTGATAAGCGCAATTCGGCCTTGGAAATGCAGGCTGTTGCATCCGGTAAGACTGCCGTAAAAAAAATCAGCGAAGTCGAAATGAACAATCTGTGTCAGTCTAAAGACCACAGGGGTGCCGTTCTTGATTTGGGAGTACGCGAAAATCTTTCACGAGGAGGAAGAATAAGAGAAGTATCCGTTCTGGATTTCTGCAAGAGTCTGAAGGATGGGCAGAAGGCTCTGGTTCTTGCGCTTGATGAGATAACAGACCCTCACAATCTGGGTGCAATTCTCAGAAGTTCGGATCAGTTTTCGGCGTCATTAATCATTGTTCCTGAAAGAAGAAGTGCTTCTGCAAATGAAACGGTAATAAGAATTTCCTCAGGGGCTGCTCAGTATGTTACAATGGCTACTGTAACAAATCTTGCCAGAGAACTTGATGTTCTGAAAGAATTCGGGTTTTGGGTTTACGGTGCCGATATGAACGGTGATTCATCTTATACTGTTGATTTTGCCGACAGATCCGTTATCGTCATGGGGAGTGAGGGCAGCGGTATGAGGTCTCTTGTGAGAGCCAAGTGCGACCATATTGTTTCAATTCCGATGTCGGGGCATATAGATTCTCTGAATGTGTCTGTTGCGGCCGGTATTCTTATGTATGAATTCAGGAGGAATAAGTAATGACAACTGAAGAATTGCTCAAACAGGAAGAGGATTTGATAGACAGGACTAATATTGCTCCTTATCATCCGCTGAATCTTACAGAGCTTGCTCAGCATTTTATTCCTAAGGGATACAAATTCATTCCGAAGTTTCTTTATAGAAAGTTTCATAAGCTTTTACATATTGATGAATTCAACTATTTTTTCAACAAGACCCACTACGGAACCGGTCAGCAGTTTCTGGATGAAGTCTGCGATTATCTTGATTTGCATCTTAATTTGGACGGTCCCGGTGTTGAGGAGATGCTCAAACTTACAGACAAGCCTGTGATGTTTGCCTCCAATCATCCTCTGGGAGGTCCGGAAGGGCTTGTAATTTTCAAATACATTCACAGGCTTTGGCCCAGAGCAAGGATTCTTATTCAGTCTTTTATGAAATTCATCCGTCCTTTTTCCGAGGTTTGTGTTTTCAATAAAAAGAATCTGGATTCGCTTAACAGGGCAGTTGAAGAAAAGAGACCGCTGTATTATTACCCTGCGGGTTATTGCTCAAGAAAGCTTGAAAACGGTGAGATTTTCGATTACGACTGGAAGAGTTCTTTTGTTCGTATTGCAAAGAAAAACAATATGCCGATTGTGATTATGCATACACACGGTCATCTGTCAAAGAGAACTTTGAGAATTACTGAAATAAGAAAATTCTTCGGGATTAAATTTTCCGTTGAAACAATGTATCTGCCTGATGAGCTCTTTTTGATGAAAGGCTCAACTTTGAGAATCACCTGCGGTCATGTCATTGATCCGGTTGTTCTTACAGATGATATTCATCCGAGGGAATGGGCTGCAAGGCTCAGACAGTACTGCTTTGAACTCAGGGATAATCCCGATGCGGTTTTTGATCCTTCAAAACCTGCAACTTTACCTGTGAAATAGATTCAGGATTGTGTTGACTGCTGTTGCCCTGCATGCTATTTTAATATGTACCGAAAATTTATCGGCAAGTAATCACTCAAAGGAAGGACCTCGAGGATGCGTTTATTTGATACACACTGTCATTTAGGACTTATTCATGACGACCGTTTGGAACAGCTTCTTGTTGTTTCTTATGCAAAACGTGCAAATGTGAAACATATTGTTTCAGTCTGTAACAGCCTTACGGATTTTGAAGTAATTTACAACAATCTCAGAAGTGCAGGTGAAGTTTATCATGCTGTGGGCGTTTCTCCTTCTGAAAGCGGGAATCAGATAGCCGGATGGGAAGCAAAGATTGCCCAGCTTATTCAGTACAAGAGAGTAATTGCAATAGGCGAGACCGGTTTGGACTATGTAAAAAACTTTGCACCTAAGGCAACTCAGGTAGATCTTTTCATCAAGCATCTTGAGATAGCAAGAAGGGCAGATCTTCCCGTAATCATTCACAACAGAGAGGCGGGTGCGGATATTCTTGATATTCTCAAAACAAAGATTCCAGACAAAGGTGCAATTTTCCACTGCTATTCAGAGGATTGGGATTATGCATCTCAGGCTCTTGATTTGCCTGTATATTTTTCTTTTGCCGGAAATATAACATACAAAAATATCAGAAAGCTCACGGATACAGTTGCAAAGCTCCCGAGCGACAGGATTCTCATTGAAAGTGAGGCTCCTTTCATGGTTCCTGCAAAGTATTCCAAAAGGCGCAACAAGCCTGAGTATCTTTGCGAGACCGCAAATGCAATTGCTGCTATCAGGGGTACGGACCCCGAGGAAATGGCAGAAATTCTCTATCAGAACAGTTTGAGAGCTTTCCATCTTCCTGCAGAAGAATGAAGATAGGGAATCTTGAGCTTGGCGGCAATATTTTTCTTGCTCCGCTGGCCGGTTACACTGATAGAATTTTCAGAAGTATCTGTCTCAGAAACGGTGCTGACCTTTCTTATACGGAAATGGTCAGTGCGGAGGGTATTTCCCGCAACAGTGAGAATACTCTGGATTTGATGAAGCGGGGTGAGGGTGAGAAAATTCTTGCCGTTCAGCTTTTTATGCCTGATGCCGATACTGCTTCCCGTTGTATTGAGAATCTTCTCAGATTCAAGCCCGATCTCATTGATATCAACTGCGGTTGTCCTGTTCCCAAAGTGACTAAAACCGGTGCAGGCAGTGCTCTTATGAAGAATCCGAAGGAGATGGGGAGGATTGTAAGGTGTCTTGCGGATAATACTCACCTGCCTGTTACTGTAAAAATGCGTACTGGGTGGGATGTTTCTTCTATGAACTATCTTGAATGTGCCGACTCCGTTTTTGAAAACGGAGCATCAGCTGTCTGTATGCATGCAAGAACAAAGTCTCAGCTTTATTCTCCTTCTGCGCACTGGGATTGTCTGAAAGAGCTCAAGGCTCATTTCCCCGAAAAAGTCATCATAGGTTCAGGTGATTTGTTTTCGGCAGCTGACGGTGTGAATATGCTGAAGGAAACCGGTGTGGATGCAATTGCTTTTGCCCGCGGTGCAATAGGAAATCCTTTTGTTTTTGCCCAAACCAAAGCTCTGCTGAAGGGAAGGGTCTTTCCTGAAATCAGTACGCAGACAAAAGTTCTGACAATTATGGAGCAACTTGACGGTCTTTCTTCAATTATGGGAGAAAACCGTGCATGCAGGGAGATGCGTAAGCATGTCTGTGCTTACTTAAAGGGTATCCCCAACAGTAACAAAATCCGCAATGTAGTATCAACTGCAGTTTCCCGTGAACAGTATCTTGAAGCTCTCTCCTGTCTTTGTCAATAATTTGCAGACGAGCTGACAAAACACCTTCAGAAAGCAGCATGCTGTTGCAAAGTTTACAATAATTCTTTGTTGAGATAGTATCAGAATATGAGAAAGATTTTCCGTTCTTTTCTGTTTTTGCTTGTTGTATTATTTGTTGTTTCTCCTTCGTGTATTTTTGCTTCCGACTGGCCTTCTGTTGCTGTTGTTCTTTCCGGTGGGGGCGCAAAGGGTGTTTCTCACATTGCTCTTTTGGAAAAGCTGGAAGAGCTTGGTATTCCGATTGATTGTGTTCTGGGTACCAGTATGGGTGCTCTTATCGGAGGTTTGTATTCTGCCGGTTACACTCCTGCGGAAATCAGGGAACTGATTGAAACGAATAATCTTGCTCAGTTGTTCTCGGATTTAATCAGTTCCGGTTATCGTGAACTTGCAGAACCGTTTAAGTATTCACGCAGTCAGCTTACCATAGGACTGGGAAAAGGTGTTGTGGGTATCCCCGGATTCATTGATGACTATAAGATAATGAATTTCTTTAATAATGCTCTTGGAAATATTCCGGAAGATTATGATTTTGATATGCTTCCGACAAGATTCCGCTGTATAGGGACTAATGCTATTACCGGTGAGGAAAAAATTTTCAAAGACGGTTCTCTGATTGACAGTATGCGTGCAAGCATGAGTATTCCCATTGCTTTTGCTCCGAAGAAAATTGACGGCGAAATATATGTGGACGGCGGTCTGGTAAATAATATGCCTGTCAATCTTGCAAGAGAAATGGGATACGATATTGTAATTGCAGAAGATGTTAATGCCAAAATTGAGATTACCGAAGAAAAATATGAAAGCATTTCCGGAATTGCGGGTGCTTTGTTCAGAGTTGCTATCAACAATACAATCAACAATCAAAGGGATAATGCAGATGTTCTGCTTACTCCTGATATGAGAGGAGTGGGCATTCTTTCTTTCAACAATCCTGATTCAATAATTCAGCGCGGTGAAGAAGAGGTGGAACTGAAGGCAGAGGAACTGGAGCAGATTGCCGGTTTGTTTTCCGAAGATCAAAAAGAATACAAGGATCCTAATCGGACAGGTGAATATTTTACGAAATTTTCATACAGGGAAAGGAATTATTATAAGTCTACTTGGGAAACGATGTCTCAGGGGGCTTTTGAACAAACCCGTTTTTCATCCAGACTTGAGTTTCCCGTTACATATACTTTTGTCTTCGGGGAAAAGGGTAGTTCTACATTTGTTCTCAATCCGAGTGTGAACTTGAATCTTTTTTACAAGAACAGAAAGCATAATAACATCAACACCAATATTGCACTGAAGTTGGGAAGTATTATTTCCGTAAATCCGGAAATGTATATCAAGTTTACGGACAACAAAGATAAGCTGAATCTGTTCGGTGTTCCCGGACTTGCTTTTAATCTTGGAACTCAATCAAATATTACAGATCGTGATTCCCTTGTTTCATACAACAAATCCGAGTGGCTGATGACTGCAAAGGTCGGTCTGAAATTGACTGATGAGAAAAGTGCAAATATGAATCTCAATGCTTTCGGAAATATCTACGGTACAAAAACCCAGTTGCTCTATGAGCCTTTTGATGTAGAGGATGATACATATACCTATTGTTATCTGTATCCGAAGGTGGAGCTTTCCGGAGTCTGGTATGATATTCTGAACATTAATGTCCCGAACTCGAATGGGCTCAGAATAGATGTGCAATCTTATTTCGGATATATCAAAAGGATGAACAGGGATGTAAACAATCTTACCTATAAATTCTCTGTAGCTATTGAAAATGAATATATGTTAGGTAAGAAGGAAGACAGTTTGGAAGTTGATTTTCAGGTAGCTTCCAGCCGGGAGCCTAAAGCGCTGAAAGATTCATATTATGAATACGGTGGCGATTGCGGTGTTCCGGGTTATCCTGTAAATGCTTATTACAGTGATTTTATTATGGGTGGTCTGATTTACAGGCATATAATCAAAGACGGTATTTTCAGCTCCTATGTAGAATTTGCTGCAAGAGCTGCCGTGCGTTCAAGGTACGATATCTATAACAACGGTGATGACCCTGATTATTATGATTATGATGAAAACCTGAAGGCTTACGGTTCTTATGTAGACGGTAAAGTTGCCAATTCCATGATTCCTCTTTATGATTGTTTCGGCAACCGGGGTGTGTTTGATGTCGGTGCTTATGTTGCACTAGGAATCGAGTCACAGTTCGGGGACTACAAACTCGGATTCGGGATGAATAAAGATTTTCAGGCTTCTGTATTTTTTGTTTTGAGGTAAGTCCTAGAGGCAAGTCCTTTTTCTTACTGATAATCCTGTCTGTTTTCAGGGCAATTATTCCGGATTAGGGAAAAATATATGTTTAACTGTTGGCGCATTGTTTTCGAGAGTCAAAGCTGTTGCTCCGCAGAGGCCTTCTTCATAATATCCGCCATGGCCGGTTTTGGTTCCGTATGCAAATGTGACATCCTGATAATTGATGACAGTATTGTTCTTGTGATCATGTCCGCAGATTATAAGATTTGTAGAACCAAGTTCTTTAATTGATTCAAAAACATAATCATCGTATTGGCAGCAGCTTATATTGTCGTCGTGTAATACTCCGAAAGATTGTTTATATTCTTCTTCCCATACTTCCTCGGAGTTGCTTTCTTCGTATGTAATTCCTTTTGTGTAATTGAAGAATTCTGCAGTTTCGGAAATGATATCCGGTGCATTTTTAAAAGCTGCTTTGTTTGCATAAACATAAGCAAAAACGGGAATATGGACAAACAATGTTGATTTGACTCCTTCTTGTGCTTTCTGTGCGCTTTTTACAGCCCATTCATACCAGTTTATCTGCTTGTCTTTCAATGAGCCGTAAGCATAAGAGGTTCCGAAGGGTTCCTTCTCCGGATATTTTTGTTCAATTTCTGTTTTTGAGTAGTTCCTCATACATCCTGTATTCATAAAGATTAATGAGTTGACAAGTTCATACCCTTTAGCGTTGTTTGACTTTTTGACAATGTTTACAACATAGTTTCCGAGGTTTGGTATTTTTGTATTGATTCCTTCATAATAGTCTATTGTTGTAAGGTTGTCCGGTCCGCTTTTAAACAGACAGTTTTTACAGTTTTCCAACAGTTTTGCTTTTTCAACGGTAAGCTTACTTTCATTATCATGATTTCCGAACACAGGGGCCCATGGAATGTTGTATGAATCAAATATTTCCGATACTTTTTTCAACGATTCTGTTTTTGCTCCTGAATCCCCGAAATCTCCTGTAAAAGTCAGTAGGTCCGGTTGTTCTTTTTCAATAGCATATTCAATGGTTTCTTTTAACAGTTTTATGTTGTCACTTGAGTCTGATAAATCTGATTTTTCAATATGAATATCGGTAAAATTCACTATTTTGAAATCTGTTTTTGTTGTTTCCAGAAATACTATGTTTTCATGGTCGGAAGAAAATGTTTCCGTACTTTTATCATAGGTTATTTCGTAAAGCGGTTCGTTGACATTCCACTTCTCAGATTCGGAATTATTACTGTTCCCTCGGTGTGAAGTTTCTTCGCAGGAAACAAACAGAATTATTACCAAAAGCGTACACAATATAGCTTTTGTAAGTCTTGCAGAAGTATTACCTATCCTGTACATAAAAAGTATTCTAAAAGAAAGTACAGTTCAGTTCAACACGCAGGAATCCACCCCTTCTGAAGTTCTTCAAACAGGTTAGAACCAATCTTTTCCGAAAACCTTAAAAAGCCAGTCCTTTACAAGGTCAGGCCATACAGATACTTCTGAGATTGCGGTTTTGTAAGTTTTACATTGGCTCTTTCTAGGCACATTGCTTTTTGGGCATATTGACCAAATATATTCAGTTGCAAAAAAGACGATATATATATATGCTGTTTCTCGAGGAGAAAAACATGAAGAAAATACTTGCAATAACGGCAATTATGTTGCTTGTGTGTACTTGTGTTTTTGCAAGTCACAGAGTATCGGTATCACTGGATCCGTTTACATTCCAGCACTTTGTACAGAAAGACGGAGATGCAAAGTCATATGTAAACAGCACATACGGACTTG
>JAZLEZ010000064.1:0-34514 GCA_045615505.1 Sphaerochaetaceae bacterium
TCAGCAAACCGGTTTACAAGGTTGAATTATACGATACGGTAACAATTACACAGCAGGATCTTGATGAAAGAGTGTCTTACATTTCATCGCAGCTCGGTTATCAGGTGTCTTATGAAGAAGTTCTTGATGACTATGTTGACACCATTCTTTTCTCACAGGCTGTTGACAAGGCTCTTAAGGACGGTGTAATCGATGTCTATGACGGTGAGTTCAATAAATTTGTAAGCTATCAGCTTCAGACGCTTGCCTCTCAGTACGGAATTACCCTCAATACTCCGGAGTCTGCAGAACAGTTCCTTCAGCAGTTCGGAACAACATACAATGATTTTGCAAATACCTGTCTCACTCAGTGGGCTCAGCAGAAGTTCATAGACAATTATTCCGGCAATTCCCTTGAAGAACTTGAAGAACCTACAGATGCTGAAATAGAAACATTCTACAATGAGAACATCAATAAATTCGTCAGCGATGAGTATGTCAGAATTGCACATGTATTCTTTGCTTCAGAAGACGGTGCAAAGGAAAAAGCAGAGAGTACTGCAGCCGATATCAAGAGCGGTAAGACTACTTTTGAAAAAGCCTGCAATGATATTTCAGATGATAAAGTATCTTCTGCAAACGGCGGAATTCTCAACTACTGGATAGGTCGCAATGATTCTGATGTTGCTGCTGCTTTCGGAGAAAACTCAATTAAAGCTATGTTTGCACTCGGAGTAGGTGAAATAAGCGATGCTGTAGAAGGTCCTCAGGGTTATCATATTTTCAAGGCCATTGCTCATATGGATTCAAAGATTCTGGGTTTGGATGAACAGTACAATCCCAATGCTGATTTTACAACAAGATATGTCATAGGTGAAAATCTTATGGCTCAGAAGTATCAGCAGGCTTACTTTGAGATTACGGAAAAGATTATCAGTGAATTGAGAAGTCAGGCTACAATCACTTCTCTTAACTGACATATTATGAAATCCAGACATCTGGCCAGAGGCCTTGCGTTACAGACTTTGTATTCTCTTGATATAAACGGGAGAATACATGAAGTTTCTGTTCCTTATACGGAAGGTTTTGCCGGTTATTCAAAGGAAGAACAATCTCAGCTTGAATCTGAGGTTGTTCTTTATTCCTTATTCCTTATTAACGGCGTTCTTCAGCATCTCGATGAAACAGATGAGCTGATAAGCCGTTTTTCTTCCAAGAGAAGCATAGAACACATTTCAATCGTTGACCGCAATATTCTGAGACTCAGTATCTTTACTTTGCTTTACTGCAAGGATATTGATTCAAATGTTGTCATTGATGAGGGTGTTAAGCTTTCTCAGGAGTACAGTACGGAAGTTACATACAGATTCATTAACGGACTTCTTGATACTGCTGTGAGGTTTATTCATGATTCTGTTGAAGACAAAAGAGCAGATTGACGGTATCAGAAAGAGTTGTCATTTGCTCTGTGAACTGTTGGATTCTCTTGATACCCGAATCAAAGCCGGCGTTTCAACTAAGGATATCGATATATACTGTCATGATTGGATTATTGCAAGAAAGGCAAAGCCTGCTTGTCTTCATTATGAAGGTTTTCCTGCCTCTGTCTGTATAAGTGTAAATGAGGAAGTAATCCACGGTATTCCCAAGAAAACAAAGATTATTCAGGACGGAGATATTGTAAGTGTTGATATCTGTATCAATTTCAACGGTTTTATTTCAGATAGTGCCAGAACCTATATGGTGGGCAATGTAAAACCTGAAGTGCAGAGGCTTGTCAAGGTTACACAAGAGTGTCTGGACAGGGGTATTGAAGCTGCTTCTCAGAAAAATGCCAGAGTTATGGATATAGGAAAAGCCGTTTACGAGCATGCAAACAGTAACGGTTTTGGTGTTATGAGGGAATATACCGGTCATGGTGTAGGGCTTGATCTTCATGAAGACCCTGAAATACCCAATTATGTATGTCACAGTCTGGGGAATCCGAGACTTCGTGAAGGTATGGTTTTTGCAATAGAACCTATGATTCATCTTGGAACACATAAAATTAGGGAACTTGATGACGGCTGGACTGTAGTTACTGCAGACGGTAAGCCTGCCGCTCATTTTGAACATACGGTTGCAATTACAGAAAACGGTTTGGAAATACTTACAAAGATTCAGTAACAACAGGGGATTTATTATGGCTAAAGAATTTATTACTCCGGATGTAATCAGAGACAGCGCTCTTAAACTTGCATACAAGATGTACAAAGAGGATAACTTCATTCCTGATGTAATTTATGTCTCCCTTCGTGGCGGTGTTTATCTTGCCAATGTAATCTCCGAGTTTTACAAGATGATTTGCGAAAAGGAAAACAGACGCCCTGTTCTTTATGCTGCAGTTGTGGCAAGAAGCCGTTCAAGTCAGATTCCGGGGGAAGATACTCAGGTCTTCGTTGACGGCTGGACTTATTCTCCTGATTATTTGAGAAGCGGGGATAAAATTCTTTTGGTTGATGATATTTTCGATACCGGTAATACTGTGAACAATCTTACGAAAATAATTATGGCTAAAGGAATTGAACGCAAAGACATCAAGATTGCCGTTTACGATTATAAGATTCCTCTTTACAAGTATGCCGAACAGAAACCGCTTCCGATTCAGCCTGATTACTACTGCCGTAAGCATATTCTCAACAGTCCGGAAGATGAAAGATGGATTCATTATCTTTGCCATGAATATGTTGGTCTTAAAGATGATGAAATAGATGAAGTCTATTCGGATTCAGAAGTAAGAAAAATCCTTCACGAAATAAAAAACTGATTGAAAGAATAATATCAACTTCAATGGTGGATTATGTTCCACTATTCTTTCTTCTTTAATCTATTACAATTATAGGAGGAAGAAAAATGGCAGATCAAAAAATATTATCAGCTAATGTAATTAGATTACGCAAAGAAAACGGAATGTCTCAAAGAGAACTGGCAAGATTGTCATTGTTGGATTTGAAGACAATTATAGGAATTGAAAAACAGAGAAAAAATCCCACTCTGTACACATTGGGCAGAATTGCAGAAGCTTTTAGTTGTGCAACATTTGTTCTGCTTATGGACTCTGAAACACAGGGGAAATAATGAAAAAGAATCTTTTGGCTTTGATTTTGGTGTTTCTGCTTTTCTTTTCCGTGTCTTGTAAGGAAAACAAAGAGTATGACTCTACAGATGTTCATTCATTCTACTTTAAGGGCAGTTTTGAAAACATAAATGAAAAGCAGTTGTATCTTATCAAACTGAAAGATGGGTTAATCAATGTTCCGTCAGATTTGATTGTTCCCAAGTATTTATCGGGAATCAAGGTTGACGGGCTGGATTATCAGGCTTTCGGAACATACACGATAAACAGCGTCTATGTTCCGGACAGTCTGCAATATATTCCTTTTTTCTTACTTGAAGATTCAAATGTCGGAAAAATCTATGTACCTGCAGAACACTGTGCTTTTGAGCATTTTTCTACAAAAGTAATTGAGTATTGATATGAAAACACGAAAAGCAGTAATCATTGTAAGCGTATTTACCTTTTTAATCGTAGTAAGTGCAATTGCAGTTGCATGTTCTTTATTTGATTCTTCTCCTGCTGAAACAGTTCAGGAGACTGATTGGACTCAAATATGTGAAAAAACTGTATGGATAGTTACAAATAACTATATGAAAGATGATGACAGCGTGCCTGATTATTTCAAATCAATAACAGCACTGAAGTTTACATCATCTGATTCTGTAATACTGATAAAAGAATCCGGTGAACTCGGTCCGTTGGCCTTTGGATTTTCAGGATTAAAGGACGGAATTCTGAAACTTAAACAAAACAATGATACAATTCCGATAAAGGCTCATTTTTCAGATAATATGCTCACTTTGACCAGTCCTGCTGAAAAAAAGCTTTATTTAAGCAAGCAATAAGCAATAAAACTCAAAAAACACTTGACCTCTAACCTCATAATAAGGTAAATATAAATAAAATTTTTTTTTCGTAAGAAGGAGATAAATCATGAAAAAGAAAGGTATATATATATTTTTTTCCATCATAGTTCTTTCACTTCTGTTTGTTTCATGTGAATTGTTTGAAGATGATGAAAAAACAGTAAATAGCGGTTCAGGACTGCAGTTGGCAAAGGAAGTTGCTTCTTATAACGGTACTTCGTATGCTTCAGTACAGGAAGCTGTTTATGCAGCATTGAAAGATCAATTGAAAGATCAGAAGACTGAAGGTGATGAAATAACAATAAAACTCCTATGTGATGTAAGAGGTGGTGGTTTTACAGTTAGTTCTCCTTATGTTGAGTTGCCGGAAGAAGGTGGTAGTACGACGAAAGGTACAGCAGAGCCTAAACCTTCTTATGCAATTACTTTGGATTTCCAAGGACATACCTATGAATTTGCTTCAGAAACCGGTATAAAGATGCTGTCTATACCTCATGATTCTAACAGATATCCGTGTATTTATGTTCGGAATGCAACTGTGAATGTTAAGAATGCCAAATTGAAAAGGGGTGATGGTGCCAATGGGCCTTTATTTATTTGCTCTGATTCAGAGATTACAATTGATAAAGAGTCACAGTTGAATGCAGGCAGTGATAGATTGGCAATGACAATGATTATAGAAGATAGTAATTGTCGGGTTGAAACAGCAGATATTACCGGTATTGTTAGTATAGATACAGTTACAGATACAGATACAGAACATACAATTTCATTTAATAAAGACACTGATTTTAAGAACAAGGTGACCCTGTTTGGTAATAAGTTATGTATTAAAAGCGAGGATGGATGCTTAAAAGTTGAGAAATTGGATGATGAAAAATATTCCGATCTTATAACAACCATAACTTTTGAAGTTAAGTTGAAAGAGGAAAATAAAGAGGAAAATATAGTGGATGTCGATGAGTTCCGTAAAAAATATTATACTCAGGATGCTGAAGAAGATTCTATACAAACTCTTATTAAATGTTTAAATTTTTACGAATTATACTTTTATGACAATGAGGGAAGTTATCAAATCAAAAGTCAAAATGATTTAATACCTTATATTGAAAAGAATGTTTTTACCAAGATAAATAAAGATCCTTCAATTCTTGATGATAAATTAAATAGTGAATTATGTATATTACCTTTGCATGCTATTGGAACAAGTGATGGAACTAAAGGTATAGATATTCCTATCTGTGTCCGTTTTGAAAAGGTCAATGAATTTAAAAAGTAATAATGTAATTCTTTTCTTTTAAGAGCTTGATGAAGATATTCATTCCCTTGTAATTCTGTAATGGAATTGCAAGGGTTTTTTTTGTATAATTCAACTGATGAGTATTCTTACTAAATTATTCGGTACTAAAAACGAGAAAGACATTAAGGCTCTTATGCCTGTGTTGGAAAAGGTCAATTCATTCTCTGATTGGGCTTCAAAGCTGTCTGATGATGAATTTCCGGTTGTAACTCAATCTTTTAAGAATAGATTGTCCGGTGGTGAAACTCTTGATTCTTTGTTGCCTGAAGCTTTTGCATTGGCTAGGGAAGCTTCTTTCAGGGTTTTGGGAGAAAGGCACTATGATGTTCAGATTCTGGGTGCTGTTGTTCTCCATCAGGGAAAGATTCTTGAAATGAAAACAGGTGAAGGAAAAACACTTACCTGTGTACCTGCAGCCTACCTTAATGCACTTGAAGGAAAAGGTGTTCATGTAATTACCGTCAATGATTATCTTGCTCAGAGAGATGCACAGTGGATGGGCCCTGTTTACAGGTTTCTGGGACTGTCCGTGGGTGTAATCGTTTCAATGATGGATAATGAAAGAAGAAGAGAATCCTATAAATGTGACATTACATACGGAACAAACAATGAATTCGGCTTTGATTATCTTCGTGACAATATGAAGTACAGTTATGATGATAAAATACAACCGAAGCACCATTACTGCATAATAGATGAAATTGACTCCATACTCATAGATGAAGCAAGAACACCTCTTATCATCTCCGGACCTGCCGATGATGACACAATGTTGGCAAAGAATGCAGAAAGAGTGACTGCTTACCTTAAAGAATGTGAAAAAGACCCTGAAACCGGAGATTATCCGGAATTTTCACAATTTGCCAGATTTGAAGAAGGAGCAAAACTTGAACCGGAAGGGGATTACATGCTGGATGAGAAGTCCAGACGGGTGAGCTTTACCAAAGAAGGAATGATTCATATTGAAAACATTCTTCAGAGACTCAATATCATAAGAGGCTCTCTGTATGATGATGAAAACTTTGAATACATTCACTATGTTACACAGGCAATGGTTGCAAAGTATCTGTATCATCGTGATACGGATTATGTTGTTCAGGATAATCAGGTGCAGATTGTAGATGAATTCACAGGAAGAATTCTCTACGGAAGAAGATACAATGACGGACTGCATCAGGCAATAGAAGCAAAAGAACACATAAAAGTACTGGGAAAAAACAGAACAATGGCAACCGTAACATTCCAGAACTTCTTCAGAATGTATGACAAACTCTCCGGAATGACAGGAACAGCAGACACTGAAGCCCTTGAATTCAATGAAATATATAAACTGGATGTAGTTGTTATTCCCACAAATGTACCGGTGCAGAGAAAAGATCTGGACGATTATGTATATCTTACGGAAGAATTCAAATTCAAAGCAATTGTAAAGGAAATAGAAAGAGTACATCAGACCGGACAACCGATTCTGGTAGGAACAGTATCAATTGAAAAATCCGAATTACTGTCTGCATTACTCAGAAAAGCCGGAATTCCCCATGAAGTGCTTAATGCCAAAAACCACGCCAGAGAAGCAGTAATCATAGAAAACGCAGGAGCAGTAGGCTCAGTAACAATTGCCACGAATATGGCAGGAAGAGGAACGGACATTAAACTGGGCGGCTCATTGGATTATCTTGCCAGAAGAATCTGTTCTACCGAAGCTTCCGATGAAGAAATGAAAGCTGCAAGGGAAAAAGCGTATCCGCAATGGAAACAGGAGTATGAAAAAGTAAAATCGCTCGGCGGATTATATATTCTCGGAACCGAAAGACATGAATCAAGAAGAATAGACAACCAGCTCAGAGGAAGAAGCGGAAGACAGGGAGACCCGGGAGTATCCAGATTCTATGTATCATTTGACGATTCGCTGTTAAGACTGTTTGCAAAAGACAACATCAGGGCATTGGTCGGAAAACTCGGAATGAACGACGGGGAACCACTTGAACACTCAATGGTAAGCAGAGTAATCGAATCGGCCCAGAAACATGTAGAAGAACAGAACTTTGAAATAAGAAAACATTTGCTTGAGTATGACAATGTTCTCAATGAACAGAGAAATTTCATATATTCACAAAGAGATGAAATCCTTCAGGATAAAAACATCATAATGAGGGCAGTAAATTCCTGTTCGGACTTAATTGAAGACTGCATTGAAGAAAACTCAAAACTTACAGGAGAAAAGAGAATCTCCCAGATAGTAAAATCCGTATATGAAGACACTGCATTCGATTATGTACCGGAAAAAGAAGACGAAAAACTGTCCGATAAAGAACTGCTTGAAAAAATGAAAGCATCTTTGAAGGAGAATATAGATAAAAAAGTTGCAATTACGGGAGTACCGGTATTCTCTTTCTTCATTCAGCAGAACTACCTCAGACAGATAGATACAGGATGGCAGAATCACCTTGAAGAACTGGAAGATTTGAGAGATGCAGTATCGCTTAGGTCCTATGCACAGAAAAACCCCCTTACTGAGTACAAATTGGAAGGATTTGACATCTTTGACGAAATGATAGACAGGATAAAGAAAACCGTTGCAAAAATACTTAACAGGGTACAGATAAGAGCGGAAAGTAATCCCGGAATGAGAAGACAAAGAACAGTAACGGAATCACATTCTTCAAAGATGCAGTTTTCTGATATTACACAGAAACAGCTTGAGAATGCAAGAAATGCCTCTGTAAACAGCAACATTCAGGTAGTAAGGCAGGGGCAGAAAATCGGAAGAAATGATCCTTGTCCCTGTGGAAGCGGAAAAAAGTATAAAAATTGCTGCGGAAGAAACCGCGGAAGTGGTATAATTGACTCAAATGGGTAATTTGAACACAGTTGATTTTATTATTTTGATTCTTGTTGTGTTATTCGGAATTCAGGGAGCATTCAAAGGATTTATTGAAGAACTTGCCCAGAAGTTCGGCTTTGTATTCGGATTTCTGTTTGCTCTGATGTTCTGTCAATCCGTATGTTCTCTGTTATTTTCCGGGGTTTCAGTGCCATTGTGGCTGTCCTCAGGCATTTCCTACACAGTATTGTTTATGACAGGATATCTGATGATAAAAGGAGTAAGCTCTCTGATAAAAGGTGTGACTGACTCCGATGCAGTGACATTTTTGGACAGTTTTATGGGATTTGTTCTGGGTGTGATAGAAATGACAATAATCTGCGGAGCATTGATTATGCTTTTGGGACATCAGAAGCTAGTAAACCTTTCTTCTTCTTTTGACGGAAGTTTGCTTAACAGCAGAATTGTAAATCCTCTTTTCCAAACACTGGTTTCAATTGCACATAAGGTAATCTGATATGTTTTACGGATTGGAAAACACTCAGCCGGAAGTATCTGAAATGATGGAAAAACTGGTAAATGAAAATTCATTTCCCAAGTGTTCTTTATTCTGCGGACCCAAGTACAGTTCAAGAATGTATGCCGCCATGGCACTTGCAAAAAGCTTCAATGCGGATTTTGACAGTACAGTCATTATTTCGGACAGGGATTACGGTTACAGAGTCTCCTGTGCTTTGCGTTTGCTGGAAAGCGCAAGAAACAAGGCTGCAAGAATATTTTTCAAACAGACATTGGAAGTATTTCTCAAACAGTACCACGGAGCATTGCTTGACAGCGCATCAGCTGCAGGAAGAAAAAAATTCTCCGATGCAGGGGATTGTATGGATATGTTGTCCGGCCTTGATATTGTAGCGGATAATGATATTCCGACATTCTGTTCAAAGTTTTCCAAATCCCTTGAAGCTCTGGGATATTCAAAAACTGCCGGTGTTTCAATAGTACAGATAAGGGCAATTCAGGAATGGATCTGTACTTCATCACTGGACGGCAAACAGAAATTCATCATTATTGAAGGCCTTGAATACGCAACATCTTCTGCATCAAATTGCCTGCTTAAGACTTTGGAAGAACCCCCTGAGGACACTCATTTTATACTTCTTGCAGAAAACGCCGGAAGAATACTTCCCACAATACTCAGCAGAGTACAGAAATTTGTATTCAAACCGTTCACTGAAAAAGAAAAAAACTATGTCTTGAACTCCTTATTCGTAAATCCCTCACAGTACAAGGATATTAAGACTTTTTTCATAGTTTACAGCGGAGTGGATGAAGAACTTTTACAGGAAAGTGCAGATTCTCTGGTTGCAGGAAGGGACTTTGGATTTCCTAATCTTGTTAAAGAACTGGAAAAGAACCAGTGCTGGGACAGATTTTTTGAGATTGTGATAGATAAACTGTATGAGCTTTACAAAACGGATACGATAAAATATTTATCCGTGAGCAAACTTGTCTCAGACATAGAAAACCAAATTAAGAAAGCAAGGCTTTATAATCAGACAAAACGCCTGACATTGGATTATGTTGTTTTCAGTATTCAGGAGACTTTGAAATGAACGGTTTTGCAGAAAAAGCCAGCAGTAAAGTAGATAAACTTTCTGAAGAACAGATTGAAAGAGTAATTAAAAACCTCAATGAGAAGCTTGAATTGAGAGAAAACATCCTGAACAATCTGGACAGCGGATATCTTGTGCTGAATAAAGAATCAAGAATAAAGTTTTTCAACTCTTATCTTGCACAGATATTCCAGTTTGACGAACGCAGGGTTTCATTGTCACACACCGCTGTTGATAAAATAATCAAAAACGGGGAAGTGCTTGATTTTATTAAAAAAAATGTAAAATCCGTAACCAACGAAACATACGATTTTTCTGTTTTCTCTCCGGTTTCAGGCGAAAAGAAAATCAGAATTTCCGTGGGAGGCATAAACAGAAACGAACTGGTGCTTTTTCAGTTTATGGATATAACTTTATTTGAAAAAATCAAGGTGGAGTTCAGAAAAAATGAAAGCCTTGCTCAGATGACTACAATGGCTGCATCAGTTGCCCATGAAATAAAAAACCCTCTTGCTTCCATATCAATTTATCTTCAGTTGCTTAACAGACAGTTTGATAAGGAAGGTTCTCTGAAAAAAAAAGATGCTCAGAAGAGTCTGAATGTAATAAGTTCGGAGATAGAAAGACTGAATAAGATTGTCGTAGATTTTCTTTTTGCGGTAAAACCCATGAATGTAAATCTTAAACTGGATGACATCAATATCTGCGTGAAACGAGTATATGAACTTGCAAAACAAGAAGCAGATTCCGAGCATATTATTCTGAAGATGAATACAGGAAGAAGCATACCTAAACTGAATATTGATTCAAATCTTATTCAGCAGTGTATTCTTAATCTGATAAGAAATGCGATTCAGTCTTTTTCTGATGAGACTGAAGACAGAAAAATTGAAATCAGTACATTTCAAGACGGTGATTATGTGAAATTGAGCGTAATTGATAACGGATGCGGAATTGAAAATGAAGCTCTGTCCAAGATTTTTGAACCGTACTATTCCACAAAACCGAACGGTACGGGGCTTGGACTTACGACTATTTTCAAGATTATTAAAGAACACGGAGGAGATGTGAATGCTGTATCGGAAGTAGGAAAAGGCTCAGTATTTACCCTATCAATTCCGGTTCCGTCCAGTGAAAGATTCAGATTGGAGAACTATGAAGAGAAATATTTTAATTGTAGATGATGAAATCAACATAAGAGAAGGACTTGTTGCTGCTGTTGAGATGGAAGGATACAACGGACTGTCTGCCCCGGACGGAAAAAAGGCACTGGAGATTATCAACACTACGGATGTTGATATGATTATTACGGATTTGAGAATGCCTAATATGACAGGAGATGAACTGCTCAAGGTGGTTTATTCTGCTTATCCTACTATTCCTGTTGTTGTTCTCACCGGTCACGGAACAATTGAAGATGCCGTTCTTGCAATGCAGAACGGTGCTGTTGATTTTCTGACAAAACCTGTGAATCTCAACCATCTTTTTGTTTTAATCAGAAAGTGTCTTTCAAATAAAAATATTATTGAACAGAATAGGGAATTGCAGAAAGAGCTTGATGCAATCAAAAAAAGGGCTAACTACAACAGAATAATAGGGAAGAGTCAGAAGGTTGTTAAACTGCTGGATAACATTCAGCTTGTGGCACCTACAAAAGCATCTGTTCTTATTACCGGTGAAAGCGGTGTGGGCAAGGAACTTGTTGCCGATGCCATTGTCAGTTTCTCTGACAGAAAGGACAAACCTTTTGTAAAAGTTCACTGTGCAGCCCTGAATTCCAATCTTCTTGAAAGTGAATTGTTCGGTCATGTAAAGGGTTCTTTCACAGGTGCAGTATCTGATAAAAAGGGCCGTTTCGAACAGGCTGACGGCGGAACTATTTTTCTAGATGAGATAGGAGAGATTGACCAGAGTACACAGATTAAACTTCTGCGAGTTCTTCAGGAGCGTGAGTTTGAGAGGGTGGGCGGCGAGCATACAATCAAAACCGATGTAAGAGTAATTGCCGCAACCAACAGGGATTTGGAAAAAGAAATCAGAGAGGGCAGGTTCAGAGAAGATTTGTACTACCGTCTGAATGTAGTGCGTCTGGAAGTACCTCCGCTAAGGGAAAGAAAAGAGGATCTGTTTTTGCTTTGTACGGATTTTCTGAATCTTTTCTCTTCAGAAAACAACAAGAAAATCACCGGTTTTTCAAATGATGCAAAAGCTGCTATCAACAATTATGAATGGCCGGGAAATATCAGGGAACTGCGCAACTGTATTGAAAGTGCTGTTGTAATGTGCAGAAGCAATACCATTGAACTGAATGACCTTCCTCCCAGCGTAAGCAAAACTCAGCGAGAAGATATTATTCCATTGAATATAGGGACAACTCTGGAAGAAGCGGAAAGACAGTTCATCATCAATACTCTTAACTTCTGTAAGGGAAATAAATCAAAGGCGGCTGAAATACTGGGCATAGGGCGTAAAACCATTCTAAGAAAACTTTCTGAATATGAGGAATCTGATTTCTGATGAACGGAGATGATATTACTCAGATTTTTGATGTAGGCGGTCTTCTCAGTCAGTGCATTGAAAATTATGAATACAGGGAAAGTCAGCTCAATATGGCTCAGGATGTTCTTTCCTGTTATGAAAAACCGTCTGTTTATGCAATAGAGGCAGGTACAGGCATAGGAAAGAGTTTTTCTTACCTGATTCCTGCATTGTTCTATGCTTTTGATGATCCTCAGGACAGGACTGTAATTGCTACTTCTACCATAAACCTGCAAAAACAGCTCATTGAAAAAGATTTGCCGACTCTTTTCAGGATGTTCGACAAAAACTGCAATATTGCCCTTGCCGTGGGCAGAAACAACTATCTTTGTCTCAGAAGGCTTGCAGAGGAGATGTCTTCTATCCCGCTGTTTCAGGACGATGAAACTTCTGAAATTTCCCGAATAAATGCTTTTGCCAATAGCAGTGAAACAGGCCTGCGTACGGATTATCCGGCAAGGCTTGATTCCAATTTCTGGAATACTGTTTGTTCTGACGCTGATTTCTGCCTTGCTTCAAAGTGTCCTTATTTCTCTCAGTGTTTCTATTTCAAGTCCAAAAAGGAACTTTCAAATGCTTCAATAATAATCTGCAATCACCATCTGCTCTTTGTTGACAGCAATTCACGCCATCAGACTTGTACGGATTACTCGGAGGACTGTATATTACCTCCGTTCAGACATCTTGTAATTGATGAAGCGCACAATATTGAGCGCCATGCAACCGACTTGTTTACAAATGAGTATTCAAGCTACCTTTTAAGGCACCAAACTGATTATATTTATGATCCGCGTCTGAAAAACACAAAGGCTCTCAGAATGTTGGAAGAACTCTCGTCTTTCTGTTCCGATAAGAAACTGCCAGAAGATATTATCAATTATTTTTCTGTAGTGAATTCCAATGCAGAGACTTTGAATATGGCCCTGCTTAATCAGCTTGAGTATTCCGGTCTTGCTCATATTCTTCTTACCAAGTCCAATGTTCAAAAAATTCTTTCCGATGTTAAGTCAACAGCTGAATCTTTGTTGTCAAATGCTGCTGTTCTTGTCTCCAAGTTGTCTGCTTTTTCTTCAAAGTTATCTGTTCCGGAGGAGAAAAAGGCACGCGTGGATGAACTGAATGTACATACAGGAAGAATCAAGGATGTATTGAGTGTTCTCAAGTCTTTTCTCAATGTTTCGGAATGGACTGATGATGTTTACTATCTTGAAACAGAAAAGCACGGGCAGTTTAAGTATGTTACTTTCAAGATTGCTCCTATTAAGGTGTCTGATATTTTGAGGGATGCTCTTTTTTCCAAGGTTGACAGTGTTGTTCTTACCAGTGCTACTTTGGATTTACATGACGATTTCAATTTTTTTGCAACTTCTGTGGGTTTGCCTGTTGACGGAAAGTTATTTGTTAAAAGGGTTTATGATTCTCCATTTGATTACCGGCACCGTCTTATGCTTCTTACACCTTACGATGCTCCGGATTTCAACAAGGATAATGTTGATGAATATGCTTCATATTTAATCAATTCAGTTTATGATGCTGTTTCTTCTTCAGGCGGAGGTTCTCTTGTTCTGTTTACCAGTATCAAGCTTATGGAGTATGTTTATGAAAATCTAAGTCCCCGTTTTGCCAATATAAATCTGAAATGTATGAAGCAGGGGGATAAGGACAGATATTCTCTGCTTCAGGATTTTATTTCCGATACGGACAGTGTTCTTTTTGCCACAGACAGTTTCTGGGAGGGTGTTGATGCTCCCGGTAATACTTTAAGACTTGTGATAATTACAAAATTGCCTTTCCGTATGCCCGATGAACCTATTTACAAGGCCCGTTATGCTATGCTTGAAAAAAACGGAATGAGCGGATTTTTCTGTTTGTCGCTGCCTGATGCAACAATGAGACTGAAGCAGGGGTACGGTCGTCTGATGAGGCATACAAGCGACAAGGGGATTGTTCTTATTCTTGACAGCCGCATTGTGACCAGAAGTTACGGGTCAATGATGCTGTCTTCTCTGCCGGAAAGCTATCATCCGGATACTTCTCTTGATACTGTCAATCAGAAGATCGAAAGCTTCCTTTTCTGAAAATTTGCTTGCATAAATGTTGTTATGATGTACAATTATTTTCAATGAACGGGGATTTTTCTTCTAAGATTACACAGCTTCTCAAAGAGCATAAAACTCTAACTACTCAGGAAATTTATTCTTTTTTTCCTGAGCAGAACCATAAAACCGTTTCATGGCATCTTCATCAACAGCTGGTGAGGGGCAATATTGTTCAGGCCGCCCACGGTTCTTATGTCCTTCCTCCCGAAAAGTATAATGTTGACGACAGTGTGCGGGTTCTTCCTGAATTGAGTATCAGGGCTTACGAAGCACTGGCTGATGCAAATTACAGATTTTATCTTTCAGGGTTGGATGCACTCAACGGTCTGGGCTTTTCTGTCAACGGCAATTATCCCGTCATTGTCTGTGTTGAAAAGAACAGGGTAAAGGATATTCAGCTTGAACTTATGCGTCTTTTTGATTTTGCCGCTACGGAAGATGATAAGGAGATGCTTGTAAATCCTGAATTCAAGGACAGAATCCAGTTTCTGGTTTTTTCATCCGATGCTTTTGAATTATCAAATGAGCATTTTGCTTTGCCGGAGAAGGCTTTTGTTGACTTGTACTATGCTGTTACCAGAATGAATTATCCGGTTCCGGTAAAGGAACTTCCGCATATTCTTTCCCTGATTAAACCTAATCATTACAGATTCAGGATGGCCACTAAAGACAGGCATCTTTCAGATGAGCTGAATTTTCTTATGAATTTCAACAGACAGTTCCTCAAGGAACTTGCCGACTATCTTTGATCCTCTATTATGAAAAAAAATGCAGTGCAGAGAATTTGAGTTTCCCTTACACTGCATTTTTCCTGAGAAAAAATGATTGTTAACTGATGACTGCCAAAATATCTTCTTCTTTAAGAATGAGGTAATCTTCGTTGTCCAGTTTCAATGCAGTACCTGCATACTTGTCGTGGAGAATTTTTTCTCCTTCTTTAACTGACTTAACTTCAGATCCGATTGCAACTACAGATGCAAACTGTGTCTTTTCCTGTGATGTCTGAGGTATGAAAAGTCCGCTGGCTGTTTTTTCTTCAGCTTTGTCTGTCTTTACCAATACTCTTTCTCCAAGTGGTTTAACTGTCATAAGTTTTCTCCTTATTCTTTAGTAATATAGTTATGAATTTACTTTAAGGCAAGTAACTCGCTCATAGCTCTTGACGCCAAGTGCCATTTCATTGCCCTGTTTCCGTCAGATGGATAAAAAACTCTGCAATGTCCGTCCTTGAAAGGCAGTTCAAAATGAACTCCGCATTTCAGTGTTGCAAGAAATACCTGAGCGCAATCGTCATGTTCGTGTACTGTCTGTCCGTTGTATGTTCCGTCGTAATCCCAACCGCTGTGCGACAGTCTGATTGTACCGTGACCTACTTTTATGTAGTTGTTCACACCCGCCCTGTCTATTGCGTAATCAACTTCTTCCGCCATTTCAAAATCAGGTTTTGCAATTTCTTTTTTCATACACTCGTACTGCCAGTCGTACCATTGAATGTAGTTGTCAAAATGTTTGTCAAAACGGAAATCTTCTTTGAAGTTTATTGTTGTTTTACAGTGTGAACATGTGATTGTATTGCCGTAACCAGACAGCGTGAATTCGCTTTTACAGGCCGGACATTTGTAGAACATTGTTTCAAAACCTTCTGCCTTGTCTTTTGCTTTGGATGTAACGAGGTATTTTTTCTGGTATTCGAATTCATTGTATGAAAGCGATTGTATTACTCTGTTAAGTGTTTCGTCCTTATCGAGTTTTTTTACCTCGTCTTTTGTTATTATCAGTTTTGTATCTATGCTTACATAGTCCTTATGATGATGTTTGTTCCATTTTGCGTTTCCCAGTCCTGCACCCTGAATCTTACTTGCATAAACAGGTACATCAAGAAACCTGATTAGTTTTGCAGTTCCCTGAGAGATGTGCCCCAGTTTTCCGTTTGCATATATTGTTCCTTCAGGTGCTATGTAAACGATTCCGCCGTGTTGAACAACATATTTGATTCTCTTCATTGAAAGAATGTCTGTTGTAAACTGGTATTTGGGTATTATTCCCGCTCTTCTCAGCCAGAATGCAAGAAACCTGAATGTAAAGAAATGATATGTGCAGAGGAAGCTGACTCTGTTGAGTTTGGCGGCACTGACTATGAATTTGAAATCTTCATAGCTGGTATGGTTTGAAAGAATTACGGCAGGTCCTTTAGGGACTTCTCCGGTTACTTTTATATGGTGTCTGATTTTATTCTGTATTCTTACAATAGTTGAACCGAGCAGATACAATAAAAAATCAGGCCTTTTCTGTTTTGTCATCAGGTAGATTCTAGCATATTGTTGAAAAAATAGCTTTACGATTATGAAAAGTGTGATTATTTTTGTTTTGATGCCTGAATATGTATGTAAAATTCTTGAGGATTATTCAAATCTCATTCTTGCGGTAATGTCCGATGATGATTCAGACCCTTTGTGGCATAGGTTTTACAGAATACAGATGGCTCAATATCTTTTGGGGCAGAAAAATCTTCAGTTCGATCTTGAGCCTGTTCAGATAGTTTACAATCTTATTCAGCAGAACTGGGCTGCTTTGAAAGAGTATATGGACAACAGTCTTCTTCCTGTAAAAAATTTCGACAATGTGTTCAAGATGATAAGCATAGATTTTCCTGTTGACAGGTTTACCATTACCAATGTTGCTGAGTCATTTTGACTCATTTTAAGGGCTTTATTTTTATCCTGTGTCAAATTGATTCAATTTACTGTTTTCCAAAATTTTTTTGTTTTTATGAAATTTGGTTAATTCTTTTATATTAAAGAAAATAATAATTGTTTGGCATACTTCTTGCTTAATCAATGGTATGACATACAACAAAAATTTTGAAGAAAAATCGGCCCTCTCATCCTATATCAGCGAAGTACAGAGTATTTCTTTGCTTTCACGGGAAGAAGAATATGAATTGGCAGTTAAAGCCAAAAACGGTGATATGACAGCCAGAGATAAACTAATCAAAGCTAATTCCCGTTTTGTTATTTCCGTTGCAAAGCAGTTTCAGAACAGGGGTGTTGCTTTGGAAGATCTTATCTGCGAAGGCAATATCGGTCTTATCAATGCAATTGATAAATTTGAACCTGAAAAGGGTTTTCATTTCATAAGTTATGCTGTCTGGTGGATCCGTCAGGCAATTATGAAGGCAATTGTGGATCAAGGCAGGATGATTCGTCTTCCTATGAACAGAAACGCCGAGTATGTTCAGGTCATCAATGCAAAGATGAAGCTTGAAGCCTGTGATAGTGATGTTTCTCTTGCAGATATTGCAGAAGAATGCGGTTTGGATGAAATGCAGGTTAAGGAAATTCTTTCCTACAACAAGGATGTCTGTTCTCTTGATCTGCCGGTGGGTGATGATTCCACTCCCATGGGCAACCTTATTGAATCCGATACAGACAAGCCTGAAGAAGAGATTATGCAAATTGCTCTCAAAGAACAGTTTGACAGGATTCTTTCTGCTTTTCCGGAAAGGGAAAGAAACATTATAATTTACAGGTATGGTCTCAAAAATCATGAACCAATGAGCCTGAAGGAAGTGGGGGAATTATACGGTCTTACGAAGGAAAGAATAAGACAGATTGAAAAAAAAGTTCTTTCCGATCTCTGCAGTATTCCCGAAGTTCAGGACCTCAAATCTTACATAGCCTGACTCATTGACTAAATTCCTTTATTCCGCCAATAATTAGCACGCAATTATTAGAATTTTGGTAAGGAAAAAAGTATGGAGAAAAAAGTTACAAAATGGGTTTACTTTTTCGGAAACGGAGTGGCTGAAGGTACAGCTAATATGAAAGACATACTTGGCGGCAAAGGAGCAAATCTTGCCGAGATGACAAGTATAGGTCTTCCGGTTCCTGCAGGTTTCACGATTTCAACTGAAGCTTGTGATTATTTTTCAAAGCATGACGGTCAGTATCCTGAAGGAATGAAAGAAGAAGTTCTCCTTAATCTTAAACAACTTGAAAAGACAATGAATGCAAAGCTCGGGGATACGGAAAATCCTCTTCTTGTTTCAGTAAGAAGCGGTGCCGCTCAGTCTATGCCGGGTATGATGGATACGGTTCTCAATCTGGGGCTTAATCCGGATACTGTTGCTGCAATAGCAAAAAAAACCAACAACGAAAGATTTGCATGGGACAGTTACAGGCGTTTCATCCAGATGTTCGGTGATGTTGTAATGGGTGTTCCCCATTCAAAGTTTGAAGAAGCAATTCAGGATGTCAAGGACGAAGAAGGGCTTACTTGGGACTATGAACTTACTACGGAGAATCTTGTCAATCTCGTCAAGAGATATAAGAGAATATACAAGAGACATACAGGTGAGGAATTCCCTGTAGATCCTTACGACCAGCTCTTTAAGGCTATCAATGCAGTTTTCGGTTCATGGAATAATGACAGAGCAATCAAGTACCGCCAGATGAACGACATCCGCGGTTTGCTCGGTACAGCTGTAAATGTTCAGAGTATGGTGTTCGGTAATATGGGTGAAACATCGGGTACAGGAGTTGCATTCACAAGAGACCCTTCAACAGGAGACAACCACTTCTACGGTGAGTATCTTATGAATGCTCAGGGTGAGGATGTTGTTGCAGGTATCAGAACTCCTCAGAAGATTGATACTCTTTGCAAGGTCAATCCTGATGTTTTCAAGCAGCTTTGCGACATCAGAGAAATTCTTGAAAAGCACTATCACGATATGCAGGATATGGAGTTCACAATTCAGGAAGGTAAGCTCTATATGCTTCAGACTAGAAACGGAAAGAGAACTATCTTCAGCTGGCTCAGGAGTCAGGTTGAAATGGTAGAAGAAGGTCTTATTGACAAGAAGACTGCTGTTTCCCGTGTTCCTGCTGCAGAATTCAACAAGCTTTTTGCTCCTATCCTCGATCAGGATGAGATAAAAAAGCAGGGCCTTGTTCCTATGACATTGGGTCTTAACGCTTCTCCCGGCGGAGCTTGCGGTCAGCTTGTTTTCAATGCTGCCGATGCCGAGGAATGGGCTAAGGAAGGAAGAGATGTCATTCTTGTAAGACTTGAGACAAGTCCTGAAGATATCAGCGGTATGGCTGTTTCCAAGGGTGTTGTCACCTGCAGAGGCGGTATGACAAGCCATGCAGCAGTTGTTGCAAGAGGTATGGGTTGCCCTTGTGTTTCAGGTGCCGGTGATATAATCGTTCATCCGAACAAGAAGTTCATTGAATGTAACGGTGTTACACTCAAAGAGGGTGATTGGATTTCAATTGACGGTTTCTCCGGTGCAGTTTACGGTGCAAGAATTGAAGTTAAACCTTCTGAAATAGTTCAGGTTCTTGACGGTTCAATGAAAGAGGAAGATTCTCCTGTTTTCCGTAACTACAAGAAATTCATGGGCTATGTAAATGAAATTAAGACAATGGGTGTCAGAACAAATGCTGATACTCCTAAAGATACTCACATGGCAGTAATGCTCGGTGCAGAAGGAATCGGTCTTTGCAGAACCGAGCATATGTTCTTCGGCGGTTCAAGAATCATAAGCATGAGAAAGATGATTCTTGCAAACAACAAGATTGAGAGAGAAAAGGCTCTTGCAGAGATTCTTCCTATGCAGAGAGAAGATTTTGAAGCTATTTTCACTGAACTCAACGGACTTCCTGCCAATATCAGATTGCTTGACCCTCCTTTACATGAGTTCCTTCCGAATGACTCAACTACAAGACACGAAATGTCTCTTCAGCTTCGTGTAAGTGTTGATGATATTGCCAAAAAGTGTTCGGATCTGCATGAGTTCAACCCTATGCTCGGTTTCAGAGGTTGCCGTCTTGCTATTGTCTATCCTGAAATTCTTAAAATGCAGGTAAGGGCAATTATTGAGGCTGCCATCAATGTTCAGGCAAAGGGTATCAGGGTTTATCCTGAAATCATGATTCCCCTTGTAGGAAACTATAAGGAATTTGATTTCTGTAAAGAACATGCAGAAGAAGTGATTAAGGAAATCTTCAAGGAAAAGAACGATACTGTTCCGTATGAAATCGGTACAATGATTGAAGTTCCGAGAGCTGCTCTTACAGCTGATGAAATTGCCAGAAATGCTGAATTCTTCAGCTTTGGTACAAATGACCTTACACAGATGACCTGCGGTTTCTCAAG
Source organism: Sphaerochaetaceae bacterium (assembly GCA_045615505.1). GTDB lineage: Bacteria > Spirochaetota > Spirochaetia > Sphaerochaetales > Sphaerochaetaceae > JAZLEZ01. The sequence continues at coordinate 20,476 of JAZLEZ010000064.1, forward strand.
AGATGATGCCGGTAAGTTCTTGGGTCATTATGTAAATGATTCAGATAAGCAGTTCTATGATTACGATCCGTTTGCAACTATTGATGTAGAAGGTGTAGGAAAGATTCTTTCCATGGCTGCAAAGCTCGGAAGAAGCACAAGACCTGACATCAGATTGGGTATTTGCGGTGAACATGGCGGAGACCCTAAGACAATTGCTTTCTGTCAGCAGGTCGGACTTAACTATGTTTCATGTTCTCCATACAGAGTTCCTATTGCACGTCTTGCTGCTGCTCAGGCTGCTATTCAGGGTTGATTTGTTACGAATTATGATAAATGCAGTGTCTTTGGCACTGCATTTATTTTTATCTGAAGGCAGTTTTGAAAGTACCTCTTTATACGATATAATAATTTAAGGAGCAAGTTGCTTAAAAGTAAGCCAGAGAAGGGAATTGGACCCTTGACCTGCTCATTACGAGGGAGCTGCTCTACCACTGAGCTACTCTGGCATATTTGAAATTTACATAATTTTATGATGTTTAACAAGAAGGCTTTTGTAATTTTTGTTTTTCTCACTGTTTTGATAGTTTCTATTTCTGCTTATTCGGATTTCCATGCAATTGTCGGTTCCGGAAATGACACATGGAATTTCGGACTTGGGGAAAACTACGATGACCAGCTTTCTTATTCCGTACATTCTAAAGTAACTTACAATCGTTTCAGCTTTGATTATCAGGCCGGAGGTTATACCAACAGAGGCTGGAAAAAGGACAATAAGTTTTACAGCGGAAGGTTTGACAGATTTGATTTTCTTTTAGGATATGATTTTGAAATTCCTTTAACAGGTAAATTGTTTATTGAATTTGTTCCCAGACTCGGTGCAGGTATTGTCGGAGATTTCGGTCTTGATTGGTATCAGAACTGGGTTCATAAGACTTTCAGTATCAATACAGTAAATCTTCCGTATGATTATGAAAAAAATGTTGTTCATTTTGCTGCTAACGGAGACTTGAGTCTGGTTTATGATACTTTTGTTTTCGGGAATTCGCAGTTACAGACTATCCTGTTTTTCAATACAAACAATGCATTTTCTTTTGAATCTTCTGAGCTTTTCGGTTTGAAATTTGCGTTTCAGAATGAATTGTTTGACTATAAAAACGCCTATCTTTTTGTGGGCTACGGTTTGTCTCATTCATTTTCAGGAAATGTTACGGAAAAATTGTATGCAGATAATATAAAAGGGTTTACTTACGGATTCGGAATGAACAGCGGTTTTATTTCATTGGATTATTCCAAGTATCTTAATTCCGGATACGGATATTCTTTGATTTCTTTTGATATTGCTCCTTTGTTCTCCGAAAAAACATATAGGAAAGAAGATTTTTGGGTTTCCGTTGGTAAGTGTCTGTTCCTTGACCGTTCCTACTGCGACAATCAGATAGGATATAAATTCGACAGCAACATTTCACTGGTTGTAAAAAACAGGTATGCAAACGGTTATCCTATTCTGAATGATTCTGAAAAAGATAACATAATTGTCAGATATAAAAGAAATTACAGTTTAAACTCTTTGGGCCTGAGGTATCAGTACACAACCAAACCCAGGGGAGTATTGACTCTGTATTCACAGCTGAATTTTGGTTTGAGTAAATGGAATAGGGCAATATTACACAATATGGATGAATCAGCTTTTGTTGCAGAAGACGGACATAAAAAAGATTATATGGTCTTTCTTGACTTTGAGCTCGGTCTGAATCTTCTTCCGGAAAAACTGATTGTCTGTCAGAATGCCGAATATCAGTTGAATCTGTTCGGCGGATTTGTTCTGATTCCGAAAGAAAAATTGCTTACTGAAATTCTGATAACGGACAATTCTCATGGTCCCGATTATAAATTCAAGGGTTTTGCTCCTTATGCCGGTATTGCACTTCATGTAGGAATTGATGTTTAGTCAGTTGACTAATTGTCTTTTCGATTGTAGTTTTACCAGTATGAAAAGAATTATTATCAGTTGCAACGGCAATAAGATTAATGAAGAGCTAAAAGATTCTACCCGTGGTGCTCGGGTTTTTGGTTTGCCTGTTATTCCTGCCGTTGAATCATATATTAACGATATTTCTCCAAGAGCTGAAAAAGAAAGAATCCTTTCTATGTTTTTCTGCGGAAGTCCGTCATTTGATATGATACCTTCGGATTTCAATGAGGTTGATTTGTCATGAAAGTTCTTGGAATTGAAACCTCTTGCGATGAATGCAGTGCTGCCGTTGTTGAAGACGGTTGTAAGATTCTTTCCAATGTTATTGCAACACAGATAGAATTACACAGACCATATGACGGTGTTGTGCCGGAATTGGCTTCCCGTCTGCATACGGAGTGGATCAGTCAGGTTGTTGATGCTGCAATAAAACAGGCAGGAATCTCCAAAACGGATATTGACGCAATTGCTGTTACTTCAATGCCGGGATTATTGGGCTCTTTGCTTGTTGGGCTTAATTTTGCAAAGGGGCTTGCTGCATCACTGAATATTCCTTTTATCGGTATAGATCATATAAGGGCTCATCTTTATGCTCCTCAGATTGAGCATCCTTTGGATTATCCTTATCTGGGAGTTCTGCTGTCCGGTGGTCATACGGTAATTTGCCGGGTAGAAAGTTATGATAAAATTGAGGTTTTGGGTACTACTGTTGATGATGCTATAGGAGAGGCTTTTGATAAGGTTGCAAAGCATTACGGACTTGGATATCCGGGCGGTGTTATGATTGACCGTCTTTCAAAGAACGGCGATTCAATGGCTTTCAGATTTCCGGGGTCCAATCTAAAAGAATCATTTCATCCGTATGACATTTCTTATTCAGGTCTTAAAACTGCCGTTATCAATCAGCTTGACCTTTTTTCTACGGGTAAAGAAGCAACTCCGGAAAATATTGCCGCAAGTTTTCAGCGTGTAGCTGTTGGAATGCTCATAAAGCGTGTTGATAAAGCTTTGAAAGATACCGGTTTGATTCGGATTTCCGCGGGTGGCGGTGTTGCTGCAAATTCTCTTGTGCGTTCTTCATTGGAAGCATACAGAGAAAAGGGGTATGAGGTTTCTTTTCCATCATTCAAACTTTGTACTGATAACGGTGCAATGGTGGCCGGTTTGGGATACAAATATCTTAAAGACGGAATCAAGTCCGATTTCAATCTAAATGCTTCTTCCCGTGTTGCTGCATTCAAATGTTGATTGAAAGAGGTACCTCGAAAGACTATGCAAAAGTTTCCCGGGTTGTAATTGACAACCTTGCCATATTTTTGTAATATCATTTTTGCGTTTTGGGATGTAGTGTAATGGTAACACTGCAGATTCTGGTTCTGCCTTTGGGGGTTCGAATCCCTCCATCCCAGTTTTCCGGTCAGGAAATCGACGGTTCCTTCGTCTAGGGGTTAGGACGGGAGATTCTCAGTCTCTAAACATGGGTTCGATTCCCGTAGGAACTAATTCTCAGGTACATTTGAATCTCATTTTTGTCTTATGGGTTGTTCAGATGTATGTTTTTTTTGCATAATATACGGGTTATGATTACAGCCAGCAATATTTCTTTAGCTTATGGAACACAGGTTCTCTTTAAGGATGTAAATATTAAGTTTACACCGGGAAACTGTTATGGAATTATCGGTGCAAACGGTGCCGGGAAATCGACTTTTCTGAAGATTCTTTCAGGTGAAATCGAGCCTGATACAGGTGAGGTTATCATTACTTCCGGTCAGAGAATGGCGGTTCTGAGGCAGGATCACTTTGCTTTTAATGACTATACCGTACTTGATACGGTCATTATGGGCTACAAACATCTTTACGATGTAATGAAAGAACGCGAAACGATTTATGATAAGCTTGATTTTACGGAAGCAGACGGAATCAGAGCTGCAGAGCTTGAGAGTGAGTTTGCAGAACTGGGAGGCTGGGAAGCGGAATCCGATGCGGGTGTTCTTCTTGACGGTCTCGGAATTCCGGTATCAATGCATGAAAAACTGATGAGTGATGTTGAAGACAATATCAAAGTCCGTGTTTTGCTGGCTCAGGCTCTGTTCGGAAATCCTGATATTCTTCTGCTTGATGAGCCTACAAACCATCTGGACCTTGAAAGTATTCACTGGCTTGAAGATTTTCTTGCTGAATTCAACAATACCGTTATTGTCGTATCCCATGACAGACACTTTCTGAATACCGTATGTACCCATATTGCAGATATAGATTTCGGAAAGATTCAGATGTATGTGGGAAACTATGATTTCTGGTATATGTCATCTCAGCTTATTGCAAAACAGATGAAGGATGAAAAGAAACGCAGGGAGGAAAAGATTGCCGAACTCAAAGAATTCATTCAGAGGTTCTCTTCCAATGTTGCTAAAGCCAGACAGGCTACCAGCAGAAAAAAGCTCATTGACAAACTCACTTTGGATGATATTCAGCCGTCTTCAAGAAGGTTCCCGTATGTTGCTTTCAAGCCTAACAGAGAATGCGGTAAAAACATTCTTGAAATCAGGGATATCTGCAAAACAATTGACGGAGTGAAGATTTTTGACAAACTGAATCTTTTGGTAAACAACGGTGATAAAATCGCCTTTGTAGGTCCGAATCATTATGCAAAGTCCGTATTATTTGAAATAATCAGCGGAAATATGGAGCCTGATGACGGAGAATATCTCTGGGGTGTGACTACAAGTTTGGGTTATTTCCCAAAAAACAACGACCGGTTTTTTACGGAGCATAAGACTATAACAGATTGGCTGGGACAGTTTGCAGAAGATGCAGATGAAACCGACCTCAGATCTTTTCTTGGCCGTATGTTGTTTACCGGTGATGAATCTCTTAAGGACTGTACCGTTCTTTCAGGTGGAGAAAAGGTCAGGTGTGTACTTTCAAAGTTGATGCTTGAAGGTGCAAACTGTCTTGTATTCGATGAACCTACAAGCCATCTTGATCTTGAAGCTATTCAGAGTCTTAACAACGGTCTTATTGATTTCAACGGTGTGGTATTATTCAACAGTCATGACCATCAGTTTGTAGATACAATTGCAAACAGAATCATAGAATTTACTCCCAACGGAATAATAGACCGATATATGAAGTTTGATGATTATATGTCGGATCCTGCAATCAGGGCTCTGAGAATGGAGAAATACGGATCAAAGAATCCGGTTGCACTGTAATGTTACTGCTTGTTGATATAGGAAATACGAATATTACAATCGGCCGTCATGACGGAAAGCAGTTTTGCAGCAATGAACGGTTCAAAACAAGGGATAATGCCACTCTTTCCCAAATTGTACTTTTTCTTCAGAGAATTGAATTTGATGAGGCTGTAATCAGCAGCGTTGTACCTGATCTGACTGATGTAATTGCATCATTAATCAACAAACCTAAATTGGTAATAAACAACTTTATTGAATGCGGTTTGGATAAGGATTCTATTCCGCACGAACTGGGTTCCGATATTCTTTGTAATCTTATTGCCGCCCATCATTATTATCCGGACGACTATGTTACTGTTGCCGATTTCGGAACAGCTTTTTCAACAGAAACAGTTTCTCCTCAGGGAAAAGTTTTAGGGGTTACAATTGCACCGGGCATCTGGACTTCAATAAAATCGCTGTTTTCCAATACAGCTCAGATTCCTCCCATAATGCTTGATATGCCGGATACGGTATTGGGTCTTGATACAGTTTCTTCCGTTAGAGCCGGAGTTGTTTTTGGAACAAAAGGACAGCTGGAAGCTATTTTGGAGCAGACTGAAAAAGAAATAGGGCATAGCGTGAAACTCATTCTTACTGGCGGATTATCACAGTATATCAGCACGATTCTCAGGAGAGATCATATTACGGATATTCAATGGACTCTGGAAGGCGAGCGTCTGGCCTTTGGGATGAACAAATCTGCTATTTGTCGCTCGGATATATAAGTCCCATTTTTGCTCTTATCAGATCCATCTGTTTCATTAATCTTACTGTGTGAGAATAAGGAACCTGTTTCGTTTCTGTTTTCCCTTCAAGAATAGCTTTGCAGCTGCACTCAAACTCGTATTCATAGCCTGAAATCTGCTTTTCTGCCTTAACGGTTTTTACCGGTACATAGGTTCGCGAGTTGTCATATACAGTAACGGACTGATAGTTGTTGATGTTTTCAACTACGGCAAATCCGTTTTCTCCGCAAATCATTCCGATTCTGTCGCTTGAACACATACAGCTGTTGAAAATGTTGCCTATTGCACCGTTTTTGTATCTTATCAATACCGTTTCCTGTTTATCCGTCTTGAAAACAGGGTCAATATCTGCATCGGCATATATTATTTCTTCTATTTCATCATCAAGAACAAGGTCAAGGAAATTAAGGCAGTAGATTCCAACATCAAGTAATGCTCCTCCGCCCAATGCGTTTTCATGGATTCTTTCTCGTTGCCAAGTGTTGTAACAGAGATTTGTGTTGACATAGAGAATTTTCCCCAACAATCCTGATTTGATAATTTTTCGGATTTCTTCTGCCATGGGAACAAATCTGCACCAGATTGCTTCGGTAATGAAAACTTTGTTCTTTTTACAGACTTCAAAGGCTTTTTCTGCTTCTTTTGCATTGATGGTAAAAGATTTTTCGCATATTATGTTTTTTTTATGTTCTGCACACATTTCAATACATTTCAAATGTTCTGAGTGAGGGGTAGTAATATAAACCAGATCCACTTCAGGGTCGTTCAGCATTTCCTCGTATGATCCGTATGCTTTTTCAATGTTGAACTTTTCGGCAAAACTTCTTGCTTTTTCCGGATTTCTTGATGCAACTGCATATACTTTAAGACAATCAAGCTTAACAAGTGTTTCACATACTTTGTTGGCAATTTTTCCTGTAGCCATAATAGCAAGATTTATTTTTCTAATCATAATATGCCTCCGGTGTCATTCTAGACCATTTTTCGTAATAAGGATAAATTATTCGTATGAATTCTTACGCAAAAGAAATTTTATACGAATTGCTCAAACTCAGGAAAGGGGATGCTCTGTCAATCAATACGGAAGAATCGGACTTTGAGATTGCCAAAGTCTTTGCTTCAGAAGCTCTTCTCATTTCCGATGTTACCGTAAAAGTTGTAATTACAGAAAACGGAAGGCCTCTTGATGTTATGGAATTTGAGCCCACAATGCCCGGAAGAACAAAATCTTGCGGTTTTGCATTGCTCAGAATTGCGCACAGTAATGATGTTTCTGTTACGGAAGACGAAGTACTTCTTGATAATTATCCGGAAAAAGATGATTTTGTCTCAATTCAGAAACTTCATCATCTAGCAGAGCCTGTTGTCCTCAACAGAAGGCTGTCTATTCCTTATTGTGTTGTATCTGCTGCTTCTTTTGCTTCTGATTCTGTTACGGAGTCTTTCTCAGACAGAATTCTTGTCATTGATTACAGAAAAAAGTTTTTGAATCATCTTGATATCGATAAGCTTCATTTTGTAGGAAATGATTGCAATTTTACGGTTGCGGTTTCTTCTTACGGGGCTTTCAATTCAAACCATATTTTTCTTTCAAACGGCCGGGATTTTGTCTGCAGCCCCGATTTTGAGAAAATCACTGCTTTACTTGATAAGGACTCCATTGACGGAAAAGTATCTGCGCTGACGGAGATTTTCGGTAGAAAACAGAAAATTATATTTAAATATGAAAGCGGAAAACTTATAGACTGTACGGATTCAAAACAACTGAAAAAGCTTATTTCCTACAGTTACGATGTAGTTAAACCGGGTTTTGTTGCTATGGCAGATAAGTGTTTTGAATTACATCTCGGCGGAGCTTTAATTGAAAACTTCATAAAAGAACCTGAAGATGAGAATTCTTTTCCTGATTCTTTCAATTCCTGTCTGTACTGTTTGAAACTGGATTTATCTCAGGATTTAAATATCTTTTATTCTGGATGTGACGGAATTGAGCATGAACTTGTACGCAAGGGTTTTTTCCTTGATTGAAGAGCAACTTGCTCTGAATCTTTAAGTTATTGACAATTTTGCCGTAAAAATGTAATTTATCTAACGCGATTCTTGAGCCGAAGGGCAGAGGGGGTGAGAAGTTAAATGGCATATGTTAAGTGTGATGAAAACGAGCCTGTTGAAAAAGCTATAAAGCGTTTCAAGAGAATGGTCGAGAAAGAAGGCGTTATCAGAGAATTCAAGATGCGTCAGTACTTCGAGAAACCTTCTGCAATCGAGCACAGAAAGAAGAAAGCTCTTGCAAGAAAGCAGATGAAGAAAGTCAGAAAGATGCATTCAAGTAAGGCATTCTAAGAGAATCGCGGGTTAGTTCCCGCAATTGCGCCTGTGGTATAACGGTATTACCTCAGCCCTCCAAGCTGAAGACGCGGGTTCGACTCCCGTCGGGCGCTTAAATGCAACTCCATTTGCGGAGTTGTTTTTTTATCCGGCAATAATGCCAAGTAGGGAGGCTCTTTATGGGTCAGCGCGGAGAAGTTTTTTCAACAAAATTCATTACAAACGATCGAACTTATTTCTTCAATGTCAAGGAAAATTTCAGAGGTGATATGTATCTCAATGTTGTTGAAAGCAAGGCAACTGAGGATGCAAACCGTTATATCCGTCAGAGTATAATTGTTTATCCTGAAGATTTGGGAGAGTTTATAAGGGAGTTTCAGAAAGCTGTTGACTATATGAAACTCAATGCTGATAAGAAGGACATTTGAAAGTCTTTCTGTGTATAGGACACATTCCGTATTCCTTCAGTGCTGATGCATGCATTCTGCTGGGGTAGCCTTTGTGTTTTGCAAAACCGTATAAAGGCCATCTTCTGTCTGCACATACCATGAATCTGTCTCTGGCAGTTTTGGCAAGAATGGATGAAGCCATAATCTCATGTACGGTTGCATCGCCTTTGACTATTGCTTTGCACGGTATATCGATATTTACCTTTTTATTACCGTCAACCAAAAGAATATCAGCTTTAAGTCCTGATTCCTGCAGTTTCATTTTTACCTTATCATAGGCTCTTTTCATTGCAAGAAGTGAGGCATTCAATATGTTAATATCATCGATTTCCGCAGGAGTTGCCCAGCATACACTGTATGCAACAGCTTTTTCCTTTATGATTTTCTCTGCATATTCTCTTTTTTTTTCGGAAAGTTTCTTTGAATCGTTCAGGATTTCAAAAGGAAAATCTTCAGGAAGAACGACTGCCGCCGCACATACAGGCCCGGCAAGCGGTCCGCGACCGGCTTCATCTGTTCCTATGATTATCCGAGGTTTCTCCGTTTCAAACAGTTCCGGTTGTACCTGCATATTGTCTTCCCTCATTTTGTTTTAGTGTATGTTTGAATTTTATCACAAATATGTTAAAATTTTTTTCGATTTTGATGAATTGAGGTTCAGATGTTTTTAAAATCCGTTGAACTGTACGGTTTCAAGTCCTTTGCCGACAGAACTAAGTTTGAATTTGCCGATGGTATTACATCTCTTCTGGGTCCTAACGGATGCGGAAAAAGCAATGTGGTTGATGCAATTAAATGGGTTTTGGGTACACAGGCACTGTCTCAACTCAGGGCAGGCAAGAAAGAAGATGTAATATTCAACGGAACAGATACAAGGCGTATGATGCCTATGTGTGAGGTCATACTTACGCTGAACAACGAAGAAAACATCTTGCATATTGAAGCCAGCGAAGTTGAAATCAAACGCAGAATGTTCAGAAACGGTGAAAATGAGTATTTCATCAACCGTGAAAAAGTTCTTCTTAAGAGTGTTAAAGATTTGTTTATGGATACTGGTGTAGGAAAGTCTGCATACAGCATTCTTGAACAGGGAAAAATAGATCAGATTCTTTCACTTAAACCTGAAGAGAGAAGATACATTTTTGAAGAAGCCGCCGGAATAAGCCGTTTTAAGCAACAGAGTGAAGAAGCTTCAAGGAAACTTGAAAGAACTGATGAAAATCTTTCACAGGTTGAGATTATTTTCCGTGAACAGGAAAAACTGTTGAATTCTAGAAAAAATCAGCTTGATAAAGTTCTTAAAAGCAGGGCTCTGAATGCAAGAAAAGAGGAACTGGAGGTTGACCTTCAGCTGAGCTATGTTCAGTCTCTTTCCAAACTTTATAAAGTCCGTGAGGAAGAGCTTGATGCAATGCAGATAGAGTTTGATTCCATTGAAGCCGATTTGAATGAAAAAAAATCGGACCTTTCTACTCAGCAAACAGAACTTGAAGAATACAAACTCAATCGTGAATCGGTTAATGCAGGAATTTACAGAACTGAAGAACAGATTATCTCATTGAACAGAGAGTCCGATATCTACAATGAAAGATACCGGGAAGTTCATCAAAGAACGAAAGAAGCTCAGCTTAGGGCTCAGCAATATGAAGATAAGCTTAAAAAAGACAGAATCAATCTTGAAGAAAAAGAGGAATCTTTGAATTCGTTGAGAGATAATGTTGGTATTCTTAAAATCAGTATCAGCAAAATCAGCCGGGATATAGGTCAAACACGCTCCGATAAAGAGTGTTATTTACAAAATATTGAAGATTTGAACAGGGAAACGGATTCTCTAGCGGAAGACAGAATAAGAATTACAAATGAAATATCAAAGCTTGCAAATGAGATTTCCGACACTCTTGAAGAAAACATCAAGGGGTGCGGTTACAGTACTTCCGTTAGAAAAAATGCAGAAAAAAAGCTTTTTGACCAGCTGAAAAGAACAGTTACCGTTCTTGAAGAAAGACTGCGTTGTCTCAGGGATATTGCAGGAGTTCATTTTGAAAAAGAAGTATTTCTGAAGGCTCTTGATGATGCAGATGAAAGTCTGAGAACTGAGCTTGATGAGATAAAAGGGCTGTTTCAGGAATACAGCGGAATCATTCCGACTTTCCTTGATGAATTCATTTCTCCTCAGGGTACACTTGCAAGAAAAGCGGAATTAGATAAAGCTCTTGGGAATTCCTATGCAAAGGAATCTGAAAACAAGGAAAAAACTTCTCAGCTGTATTCGGAAATAGAGCGTCTTGATAAATTGATTATTCTCAAGGAAACTGAGCTGGGAGATCTCAAACTCCAGCTGACTCAGTATTCAACTAAAATCGAATCCCTTTCCATTCAGATAGCAGAGCAGAGAGATGCTCTCAAACAGTCTGAATTTAACTTTTCAGATGCAAGTCATGTTATAGATGCGGAAAAAAGTAAGGAATCAGAGGCTGAACAGCAGATTGAAAGGGTAAAAAACAGGCTTATCGAGTTAAAACAATTGAATTCTCAATATAAATCCGAGCTTGAACAGATAAATATCAAAATTGATGCAAAATCCCTAAAAATCAATAAATTCAACGATGATTATCAGCAGAAATTTTACAGAAAACAGACTTTGATGACAGATATTGCCACAGCTAGGGCAAATCTCCTGAGCCTTAATGAAAGTATTCAGAAAGTCTATACGGATTTCTTTGATGATACCGGAAAATCTTTGAGAGAATTCAATGACCACGAAATTACTGCTCCGGTTGAGGACCTGAAGTCTGAACTGGAAACCGTAAAAAGAAGAATTCAGGATCTTGGTTTTATTAATTTCATGGCTGAAGAAGAGTACAATGAAGCCAAGAAAAACTACGATTTTTACAAGAAGAATCTTGACGATCTGACTTCTGCCAAACAGGATCTTGAGCTTGTAATTTCACAGATTAAAACAAAAAGTGAAGAGTTGTTTATTGATACATTCAATCAGATTAATGAAGCATTCAGTGAGATGTTCTGTACATTGTTCGGAGGAGGCAAGGCAAAACTGTCCCTTGCAGATGAAGAAAATATACTTCAGTCCGGTATTGATATTCTTGCTCAGCCGCCCGGAAAGAAAATGTCTTATCTTCCTTCTTTGTCCGGAGGAGAGAAGTCTATGACTGCCGTTGCCCTTCTGTTTGCAACTTATATGGTAAAACCGTCTCCTTTCTGCGTCCTTGATGAGATTGATGCGGCTCTTGATGCACGGAACATAGGTGCATTTATGAAAGTTCTGGAAAAATTCGGAGACAAAAGTCAATTCATCATCATTACCCATAATAAAAATACTGTTTTGGGTTCCGATAGTCTTTTGGGAATTACTCAGCAGGAAGCCGGTGTATCAAAAATGGTTTGTTACAAGCTGGATTCTTCCGGTCATAAGGAAAATCAGGATATTCTTAAGGGTTGATCCGGCTATAAAATTGACAATTCGTGCATAATTATATATAAATACTCGTTATGTTCGATTCAATCAGTGATAAGTTTTCGTCAATCATCCGTACTTTTCAGGGTAAGAACAAACTTACAGAGAAGAATATTCAGGATGCTGTAGAAGAAATCAAAGTTGCTCTTCTTGATGCCGATGTCAATCTTCGGGTTGTAAGGCGTTTCATCAACAGAACTATGGAAGAGGCTTTGGGAGATAAAGTTCTCAAAGCAGTCGATCCGGGGCAGCAGTTTGTAAAAGTCGTTTATGACAAGATGGTTCAGCTCCTCGGTGATGCTGATAATCAGAAACTCAACCTCAGGGGACCGGACACCGTAACGGTAATTCTGATGATGGGGCTTCAGGGGTCAGGTAAAACCACTACTACTGCAAAACTTGCACTGAAGCTTAAAAAAGACGGTCGCAGAGTTATGGCTGCCGCTTGTGACCTTGTCCGTCCCGCTGCTATAACACAGCTGGAAGTTCTGGGTCAGCAGTATGGTTTCCCTGTTTATGCCGAGTACGATTCCAAGGATTCTGTTTCTGTTGCCTGTTCTGCCTACAAGAAGGCCAAAAAGGAACAGTACGATACTTTGATTATTGATACTTCCGGCAGAATGCATCTTGATCAGGAAATGATGGCAGAGATTGAAAAACTCTCAAAGTCTGTCAATCCTGATGAAAAGCTGTTCATTGCCGATTCCATGACAGGCCAGAATGCCGTTACCATTGCTTCTGAATTTGAAGAAAAGGTTGGTATTACAGGTGTAATCCTTACAAAATTCGATTCCGATACCCGAGGCGGTGCAGCTCTATCGCTTAGGGAAGTTGTAGGAAAACCCATTAAATTCATTGGCAGCGGTGAAAAAGCCGAAGATCTTGAAGTATTTTATCCTGACCGTATGGCAAGTCGTATTCTGGGTATGGGTGACATTGTCACTCTTGTGGAAAAAGCTCAGGAAACTTTTGATTTGGAACAGGCCGAGAAACTTCAGAAAAAGATGGCCAAGAAAGAATTTGACCTTCAGGATTATCTTGAACAGCTTGAAAATATGACAAAGATGGGTGGAATTGATAAACTTATCGATATGATTCCGGGGGCAAAGGGTAATATTTCGGAAGATGATATAGATAAAAAGGAATTAATACGCGAAAAAGCAATTATTCAGTCAATGACCTTAACAGAAAGGCAAAATATTTATATAATAGGTCCAGCCCGTAAGAGAAGAATAGCTTCAGGTAGCGGAACTTCTGTGGGTGAAGTGGGTCATCTGCTTAAAAAATTTGAAAAATTGCGGCTGAACATGAAAAAGCTCGCTAAAAATAAACAGTACCAGAATGCTTTGATGAAGCAGATGGGTATGAATTGAGTTCGCTAGGAGGAAAACGTGAGCGTAAGTATCAGACTGAAGAGATTCGGTACAAAGAAAAGACCTTATTACAGAGTTGTAGTAATTGATTCAAGAGAAGCCATCAAGGGTAGTCCTCTTGAGGAAATCGGTTTCTATCATCCTATTGAAGAAGAGTCCAAACAGGTCCAGATTAATGCAGACAGAGTTGCATACTGGCTTTCAAAAGGTGCTCAGCCTTCAAATACTGTTAAGGGTTTGCTTTCAAGACAGGGTATTCAGATTACCAGAAAAGCTTCTGCAGAGGAGTGATTTCTGTGGAAAAGGAACTGGTTGAATATATTGTCAGATCCTTGGTTGATAATCCTGAAGAAGTTGAGCTTAATGTTATTGAAGGTGAAAAATCTACAATCCTTGAATTGAGAGTTTCTCCTGAAGATATCGGTAAGGTCATCGGAAAGCAGGGCAGAATTGCTAAGGCTCTCAGGACTATTCT